>NZ_BAAAQB010000001.1:0-98191 GCF_039531445.1 Arthrobacter humicola
CAGGTTGGGGGTCCTCCCGCATTTAACCAACAAAACCCATCACCTGAGACATCACACACCCCGCGACCCACCCCCACCACCGGCACACCCCCGGGACGTGAGCGAGGAGCGCGCCGGCACTGCAGGACGTGCGGGAGCACCGCAGCGATCCCTGTCAGACGTGCGAGAGCGTCGGAATGGGAACAAGGCCCGCAGACTGCCCGGATACCGGCCTGGCCGTGCCACCAGGGGTTGGCAAGTCCGGCAGCACGGACGGCGACGGACTGCGGTGAAAACGGCACTGATGGAGGGGCGTCCGCTCTCGGCGCAATTTGACCGCGATCGGCGTCGAATCCAGTGATTTTCCCCAAAAAACGCCGAAAACACGCGGAATTTGCCACCTCGGCGGCGCCAAGCTGGTAAGTTTTCGAACAGTGGTTTGTACGCATGCCGTGTGCAGGCTCCAGAAATCATGACCGTCCAGGAGGACATAAATGGCTAAGAACCGTAGTGAACTTGTTGCAGAGGTAGCGGGCAAGGCCGGCACCAGCCAGGCAGCAGTCAACTCCGTGCTCGACGCACTGTTCGAGGTCTTCGAGACCTCTGTCGCCGCGGGCGAGAAGATCACCATCCCGGGCTGGCTCGCAGTCGAGCGTACCGACCGTGCAGCTCGCACCGGCCGCAACCCGCAGACCGGCGAGACCATCCAGATTGCCGCTGGCCACAGCGTCAAGCTGACCGCCGGCTCCAAGCTGAAGGCTGCAGTCGCCAAGAAGAAGTAGTCTTCTTCTTGCGCTTGAAAGGAGCGGCAACCCTCGGGTTGCCGCTCCTTTTGCGTCCGCACCCGGTTCGCCAGATTTGTTTAGCCGGTTCAGCCGTTCGAGGGGTCGGGACCGATTCGCTGAGCCGGGCGGCGTAGCGGACAATGGAAGGGTGCCTTCCGCAGTAAATCCCACTCCCACAACCGCAGCGCCCGTCCCCGGGGACGCGCGCGGCCCCGGCCAAGGCTCCGACGGGATTTCCCGGCCGTGGCTGATTGCCGGCCTCGCCGCGTTGTTCGTGGGCCTGGCCGCGGCACTCATCTTCTCCGGCGCTGCAGCCGCACGCGAAGTCTCTGATCCCGGGGCACTGGTGCGCTGGGGTCTGCCGGTGAGCAAAGCAATCCACAACGTCGCCGTGGCCACCGTGATCGGTGGCCTGATCTTCGCCGTCGGCATTCTCCCGCGGGACAGGACCGGCTCCCGGTCCAAGCAACGGGACGCCCCGGAACATCCGGCCTTCACCCGGGCACTGGCCGTGGCCGCGGCCGCAGGCGCCGTCTGGACGCTCTCCGCGATCGCCGTGCTGGTCCTGGGCTATGCCGACATTGCAGGGCAGGGCATTTCCGGGGATCCGGAATTCACGCGGTCCCTCGTGTACTTCATGACGGATATCGAAACGGGACGCGCCTGGCTGACCGTGGTGATCATCGCCGCCGTCGTTACTACCGTCCTGTTCGGGGTGCGCTCCCGCGGCGGGCTGGCACTGACGCTGATCCTGTCCTTGATCGGGTTGGTCCCGGCCGCCCTGATCGGACACTCGTCGAGCTCCAGCGACCATGAGGGTGCCATCAACTCGCTCGGCCTGCACCTGGTAGGCGTATCTGCCTGGGTGGGGGGCATCATCATGCTGGCGCTCCTCTCCGGCGTGCTGGGCGGCGCAGGTGCCGGCGGCCGCAACAAGGGCGCGTCGGCGGGGACACCAGACATCACCGAGCCGACACTCCGCCGGTTCTCATCACTCGCAGGTTTCGCTTTCGCCCTGGTCTTTGCCTCAGGCGTGATCAATGCCAGCATCCGCCTCACCACGTGGAGCGACCTCTTCGGCTCGGCCTACGGACAACTGATCCTCGCCAAGACGGCAGCGGTCCTGGTGCTGGGCGGTATCGGGCTCATGCACCGCCGCTGGGTCATCCCGCAGCTGGGCAACCGCGCAATGGGCCGGTCCGCCCGCCGGGTGCTGTGGCAGCTCGTGATCGTGGAACTGATCATCATGGGGGCGACGTCGGGGATTGCCGTGGCGCTGGGGCGGTCTGCCCCGCCACAGCCCACCACCTTTGCCCCCGATGCGTCGCCGGCCTTCCTTCTCTCCGGCTACGAACTGCCGCCGGAGCTGACACCGGAACGGTGGCTGACGGAATGGCGGCCGGACTGGCTCTGGATCGCCGTCGTGGTCTTTGCCCTCGTCGCCTACGTCCTCGGTGTCTGGAAGATCCTGCGACGGGGCGACTCGTGGCCCTGGTTCCGGACGGTCAACTGGGCGGTCGGACTCGTAGTCCTCACGTACGTGACCTCGGGTCCGCCCTCGGTCTACGGCCGCGTACTCTTCTCCGCCCACATGGTGGACCACATGGCCCTGACCATGGTGGCCCCTATCTTCCTGGTTCTCGGCGCTCCCATGACACTGGCGCTCCGGGCGCTGACGCCGCGGCGCGACAGCTCCCGCGGACCGCGTGAGTGGCTGCTGATCATCATTCACTCCAAGTTCTCGCAGCTGGTGACCCACCCGCTGTTCGCGGCGGCCAACTTCGCCGGCTCGATCGTGCTCTTCTATTACTCGGACGCGTTCGGTTACGCGATGCGGGACCACGTGGGCCACGAACTCATGAACCTGCACTTCGCCCTCACCGGCTACATCTTTGTGCTCACCATGATCGGCACCGACCCGCTGCCGCGCCGCGCCCCATACCCCATGCGCCTACTGCTCCTGTTGGCCACCATGGGCTTCCACGCGTTCTTCGGAGTCGCCATCATGGGCGGCACCGGGCTGCTGGCCGCAGACTACTTCGGCAACCTCGGCCGCCCGTGGGGGCCCTCCGCGCTGCTGGACCAGCAAATGGGCGGTGCGGTGGCCTGGGGCATCGGCGAAGTGCCCACGCTTCTCGTTGCGATCGGCGTCGCCATCATGTGGTCCCGTTCCGACGCCCGCGAGTCCAAACGCACCGACCGTGCGGCGGACAGGAATAACGACGCCGATCTCACCGCTTACAACGACATGTTTGCCAAGCTGGCAGAACGCGATGCCAAGCTCGCCGAACGCAATTCAAAGCTGGAAGGACGCTGATGACCGACACCGTACGCACCCACCTCCGGGTCCGGGCCTCCGAACTCGTGGGCCGTAACTGGCTCAACACCGGCGGCAAGTCCCTGGACCTCGAATCCCTGCGCGGCAAGATCGTCCTGCTGGACTTCTGGACGTTCTGCTGCATTAACTGCCTGCACGTCCTGGACGAACTCCGCCCGCTCGAGCAGCAGTACTCCGACGTCCTCGTGACCGTGGGCGTGCATTCGCCCAAGTTCGAGCACGAGGCTGACCCCGTGGCGCTGGCGGCCGCCGTCGAACGCTACGAGATCCGTCACCCGGTCCTTGACGACCCGGAGCTGGAGACCTGGAAGGCCTACACGGCCCGCGCCTGGCCGACTCTGGTGGTCATCGACCCCGAGGGCTACATCGTGGCGCACCTCTCCGGCGAGGGCCACGCCGACGGCCTCGCCGTGCTGATCCCCGAGCTGATCGCCGAGCACGAGGCCAAAGGCACGCTGCACCGCGGCTCCGGCCCCTACGTGGCGCCGGAGCCGACGTCGGGAACGCTTCGCTTCCCCGGTAAGGCCCTGTACCTCCCGGCCGGCCGAGGCGTCGGAAGCGCCACGGAAGCCGGCTCCTGGCTCGTCACCGACACCGGGCACCACCGCCTCGTGGAGCTCTCCACCGACTTCCAGACCGTCCTGGCAACCTACGGTTCCGGCGAAAAAGGCCACACTGACGGTACGGCCGCCGCGGCCCGGTTCAATGAACCGCAGGGCCTCGTGCTGCTGCCCGCGGAGGTCGCCGCGGAGACCGGCTACGACGTCGTGATTGCCGACTCCGTGAACCACCGGCTCCGAGGGCTGTCCCTGGCGGACGGAACCGTCCGGACCCTGGCCGGCAACGGCGTGCAGCGGCTCCTGGAGACGGGTCCTGCCCGCGTGGACGAGGAAGGCGCCGCCTACGGTGCCCGGCTGGAGCCGGATCCGCTTGCGGTGTCCCTGAGCTCCCCGTGGGATGTGGTCTGGTCCGCCAAACTCCAAGCCGTGGTGGTGGCGATGGCCGGCGTGCACCAGATCTTCAGCTTCGAGCCGACGTCCGGTGCCGTGAAGATCATCGCCGGCAACGGCCTCGAGGGGCTCCTCGACGGCCCGGCAGCCGAAGCCTGGTTCGCCCAGTCCTCCGGCCTCGCCGAGGACGCCGACGGCAACATCTGGGTGGCCGACTCGGAGACTTCTGCCTTGCGCAAACTGGTGATTGACGACGCCGGCAGCATCATCGTCGAGTCCGCCGTCGGCAAGGGCCTGTTCGATTTCGGCTTCCGCGACGGCCCTGCCCCAGAGGCACGGCTGCAGCACCCCCTGGGCGTGACGGTGCTTCCGGACGGCTCCGTAGCGATCGCCGACACCTACAACGGCGCCGTCCGCCGCTTCGACCCCGCGACGGGGACCGTCTCCACGCTGGCCCGCGGGCTGTCCGAGCCCTCGGACGTCATTGTGGACCACACCCAGGTGGCCGGGACCGAGCCGTTGCTGGTGGTGGTCGAGGCCAACAAGCACCAGCTGGTCTACGTGCCCATCCCGAAGGAAGCGCAGCAGGTGGATGAGGGTGCGGCACAGACCCACCGGCCCAAGAGCCCTGTGGCGCCCGGGCTGCTTGAACTCGCAGTCCGCTTCACGGCGCCCACCGGGCAAAAGCTGGATGACCGCTGGGGCGATCCCACCCAGCTGAAGATCTCGTCCACGCCGCCCGAACTGCTGGTCTCCGGCGGCGGGACCTCCGTGGGCCTGCAGCGCACCCTGGAGCTGTCCTCTGACGTTCCCGAGGGCGTCCTGCACATCACCGCCCGCGCGGCGGCGTGCGATGGCCCCGAAGACGCCGACGGCGAGATCCCGGACCACGCGGCCTGCCACCTGTACCAGCAGGACTGGGGCATCCCGGTGCTCCTGCAGGCCGACGGCGACACCGAGCTGGTCCTGGACCTGCGCGGAATGGACTGAGCCGGCGAGTCTGTGCCCTGAGTCGATTGCGCCGCTGAGCCGAGCCTGAAAAGGCTGCTGTCCGTGACCTGCCGTCACGGACAGCAGCCTTTTGGCTTAATCCCGGCCGGGCGGCCCCGGATTCCGGGAGTTCTGAATCCTGGACCGGGCAAGAACCTGCTTGGTGTGACACGAGACTATCCACACCCGTTCCGGGAGTCCCTGATCATGGTCGAGTCTGCCGTCGGGAGGGGCGACACGACGTTGGATTTCTTAGGCGGCGGCTTCCCGGGACGCGCAATGGCCGGGCCCGGGGTGTCCTCACACGGGCATGACGGGAGGGGCCGCCCGGCGGGCCCGCACCTGTGGTTCTAGTAGTTGAGCTGCGGCGTGATCTTCACGGTGTCGCCGTCGATATCCAGACGGGTCGTGAAGCTGAAATCATGGACGGTGTTGATGTCGGTCACGGCGCCGGTGAACAGATCCACCTGGCGGGCTTTGATCCGGGCCTTGCCGTCCAGGGGTGCCACCACCCAGCGGCCGCCAAACGGCTCGATGCTGACGGTGGGGTAGTCCGTGATGCTCCAGTCAATGGTCCCGTCAAGCACGCGGTTGTTGGTGGCGTGGTAGAACGGGCAGTCGGGTTGCAGCTTCTGCTGTTTGTCGGCCTCGTCGGCGCAGGAATCCAGGAACTCCTTGACCTTGCCGCTCACGGCGGCCTTCAGGGCGTCTGTTGCCTCGGTCAGCAGATTCAGCGGAGCCGGGTGCGAGTCCCCCGCGGTCACGGTGGCCCGGGTGGGCGAGGCGGAGAAGTACTGGCCGTTCAGGGCGGCCTCGTACTCGCCAGGGTAGAAGACGGCGAAGGAGTTGCGGCCGTTGGGCATGTTCACCGGTACACCATTCAGGGTGGCCTCGCTGGAGTTGACTACGGTCACGTCCAGGACGGGCAGCGCCGCGGGCACGAAGGACCATTTGTGGAAGAACAACCACTCGGTGCCGGACCGCTCCAGCAGGAACTCGGTCCGCGACTGGCTGCCGTCGATGGTGTAGTTGACAGGCACCATGACCTGGTCCGCGCCGCGCTCTTCAGCGTCGCCGACCTTGACGTCGGAGAGACGTGCGGCTGCGGTCTGCAGGGCGGATCCGTCGAGCATTGCAGGATTGCTTTGCGGCACGGAGGCGTGCAACAGGCCTAGCGCCTTTTCGCCTTCGCCCTTTTGCAGGGCACTGAGATACTCCCGGACGGGCTGCTGGGGACCGGCAATGGAGTTGTTCACCAGATTGATCGTCACGATGGCTCCGGCCACGGCAAGCATCAGTCCCAGCAGCCACACTGCTGCGATTTTGACCAACGCCTGACTCATTTGCACGATTCTTACGTTACCTGCACGCCGCAGGAAACCCGGTGTCACGGTCCGCGTCTGTGACGCGGAGCATTGCCGCCCGCGGCCCGGACACCGTGGCCCAGGTTCGCCGGCGCCGGGATCCTAGCGGCGGCGGCGTTTCGAGGACGTGCCGAAGACTCCGCGGAGCAGCTCCCGGCCAAGCTGGGTCCCCAGCGAGCGGGCCATGCTCTTGAGGCCTCCGCCCAAAGCCCCCGCAAGGTCATCGCCGATGCCGCCGCCGATGCCACCGCCACCTGTCGGCTGTGCCTGCCGGGGCGCCTGACGCTCGGGCGCGTCCCTGTATTCGGGCTGCTTCGGCCGCTCCGCGGGCCGGCTGCTGGGCCGGCCAAGGATTTCTTCTTCGATCCGGCGGGCCTCGGCGTCGATGGCCGTTGGATCCAGGGCGGCGCCGGGAGCTGCGCCGCCGTCGCCAGCGCCGCTCTGCCCCCTGCCGCGTGAGCCGCCCGGATGCGCGGCGCCGGCCGCCGGCCCGGTGGGGGCAGCGCCTGTGTAGTCGCCGCCCTCGGCGGTGATTTTCTCGTAGGCGGAGATGTTGTCGACGGCGGTGCCGTACTTGGGCAGGAGGGCGGAGCCGGCCACGGTGCTGGAGATCAGGGCGTCGGTGCTGGGGCCCATCACGGATTCCGGGGCGCGCAGCCGGGTGAGTGCCACGGGGGTCGGGGCGCCCTTCTCATTCAAGACCGTGATGACGGCCTCGCCGATGCCGGCCGTGGTGAGGGTCTCTGCGAGGTCGTAGTCGCTGGTCGGGAAGGTGGAGACGGTGGCCTTGAGGGCCTTGGCGTCCTCCGGGGTATAGGCGCGCAGGGCGTGTTGCACCCGGTTTGCCAGCTGGCCCAGGACATCCGCCGGGACATCCTTGGGAGTCTGCGTCACGAAGAAGATGCCGACGCCCTTGGACCGGATGAGCCGGACGGTGGTGGTAATTGCGTCAAGGAAAGCCTTCGAGGCGCCGTTGAACAGCAGGTGGGCCTCATCTAGGAAGAACACGAGCTTGGGCTTGTCGAGATCCCCGGCTTCCGGCAGGTCTTCAAAGAGGTCTGCGAGCAGCCACATCAGGAACGTTGAGAACAGCATGGGCTTGGTCTGCAGCGTGGGAAGCTCCAGGCAGCTTACGACGCCGCGGCCGTCCGGCGCAGTACGCAGCAGTTCGGCGGTGTCGAACTCGGGTTCGCCAAAGAACTTCTCCATGCCCTGCGCCTCGAGGGTGATTAGTTCTCGCAGGATCACGCCCGCGGTGGCCTTGGAGAGACCGCCCAGTTCCTCGAGCTCGTCCTTGCCCTCGGCGGAGGTTAGGAACTGGATTACGGCGCGCAGGTCCTTGAGGTCGATCAGCTCGAGGTTGTTCTTGTCCGCGAAGTGGAACACGAGCTGCAGGCTGGATTCCTGGGTCTCGTTCAGGTCCATCACACGGGAGAGCAGGATGGGGCCGAAGGAAGTGACTGTGGCGCGGACCGGTATGCCCTGGCCGTCGCCGCCGAGGGCCAGGAATTCCACCGGGAAAGTCTTGCCGGACCACGGCTGTCCGATGCTCTCGGTGCGGGCCAGGAGCTTGTCGCTGCCCGTGGCGGCGGTGGCCAAGCCGGAGAGGTCGCCCTTGATGTCGGCCAGAAACACCGGCACGCCCGCAGTGGAGAGCTGTTCGGCCATCATGTGCAGCGTGACGGTCTTGCCTGTGCCGGTTGCTCCGGCCACCAGGCCGTGCCGGTTCATCATGGCAAGCGGCAGCCGGACGGGAGCGTCCTTGTGGAGTTCGCCGTCGACGATTGCCGCTCCGAGCTCGATGGTCGGGCCCTCCAGGGTGTAGCCCTGGACGATCGTGGCGACTTTATCAGCAGTGGATTTGATGGCCATGCGGTTAGCTTAGCCGGGTCCGGGGTTCCCGGACCCGGCTAGGGCTGGCCTATTCGGCGAGGGCCTTAAGGACTTCCTTGGCCACGTCCTCGCTGGACTGCGGGTTCTGTCCGGTGATGAGGTTTCCGTCCCGCACGACGTGGGACGTCCACGCCGCACCGTTCTCGACGATCGCGCCTTTCTCCTTCAGCGCGTCCTCCACGAACCACGGTGTGTTGGGGCCGGTGCCGCCGCCCAACTCCTCCTCGTTGGTGAAGACGGTGAGGCGGCGGCCCGCGAAAGTGAACGAGCCGTCGTCGTCCGTGGCGCTCAGCAGCCCGGCAGGGCCGTGGCAGAAGGGCGCGATGATTTTGGCTGCCGCGTTGGCGCCGGTGAGAATCCTGCCGAGGTCGGCGTCCTGGTAGAGGTCGGCCATGGGGCCGTGGCCCCCCGGCATGACGACGGCGTCGTAGCCGTCGACGTCGACGTCGGCCAGCACCAGCGGCGCGGACAGCTCTGCGTCGATCGAATCCAGGTACGTCCGGAAGCTGTCCGCGCGGTCCTGGCCGCCGGCGGACTCGGCCGCGAGGCTGACCTCGTCCACGGTGGGCTTCCGGCCGCCCGGGGTGGCGATGTGCACGGTGTGCCCGGCGTCGAGGAGGGTCTGGTGCGAGACGACGAGTTCCTCGGCCCAGTAGCCGGTGGGGTGTTCGCTGCCGTCGCGCATGGTGAGGGAATTTGCGGCCGAGACGACCATCAGGATGTTAGCCATGGTGTTGTTCCTGTTCTGCCGGCAGGGCCGGCGGGTAGCGGAGGGGTTTAGCGGGCCGCGTGGAGTTCGGCGTAGGTGGCATCGTCAAGCACGACGCCGGCGGCGGCGAGGTTCTCTTCGAGATGCTGAAGGGAGCCGGTGCCCGGGATGGGCATCATGACGGGGGAGCGGCGCAGCAGCCACGCCAGAGCCACCTGGGAGGTGGTGGCGCCGAGCCGTTTGGCGGCCTCGTCCAGCGGTCCGCCCGGCCGGGCGAGCTCCCCGGCGGAAATCGGCGCCCACGGAATGAAGCCGATGCCGTTCGCCTCCGCGTAGTCGAGGACGTCCTCGGAGCTGCGGTCGGTGAGGTTGTAGCGGTTCTGCACCGTGGAAACGGTGAAGTACTTCCCGGCTTCCTCCAGCTCCTCCACGCTGACCTGGGACAGGCCGAGGGCTTTGACCTTGCCTTCCTTCTGTAGATCGCGCAGCACCGTGAACTGCTCTTCGCGGTCCACCTTGGGGTCGATCCGGTGCAGCTGCAGGAGGTCCAGGGAGTCGATCTTGAGCTTGCGCAGGCTCAGTTCCGTCTGCTGGCGCAGGTATTCGGGCCGGCCGACCGGTACCCAGGCGTTGGGTCCGGTGCGGGTGAATCCGACCTTGGTGGCGATCGTGAGGCCGTCCCGGTAGGGGTGCAGCGCCTCGGCGAGGATTTCCTCGCTGATGTTGGGGCCGTAGGAATCGGCGGTGTCAATGAAGTCGACGCCGAGCTCCACGGCGCGGCGCACGACGGCGATCGCGGCAGCACGGTCTGCCGGCTCGCCCCAGACGCCGTCACCAACAATGCGCATGGCGCCGAAGCCCAACCGGTGGACAGTTCCCAGGTCCTTTAAGTCGATCGTGGCGGATAGTTCCGGATGCTGTGGATTGTCATGGCTCATAGGGTAGGGAACATCCTCAGTCTGCTGACTATTCCATCGGGCAATTCTTTCGGGCCCGCCGG
This sequence comes from Arthrobacter humicola, assembly GCF_039531445.1. Taxonomy (NCBI): domain Bacteria; kingdom Bacillati; phylum Actinomycetota; class Actinomycetes; order Micrococcales; family Micrococcaceae; genus Arthrobacter; species Arthrobacter humicola. Next base: position 10,009 of record NZ_BAAAQB010000001.1, read on the forward strand.
CCGGGCGCTGCGGGGCCGGCAGGAGGGGCGCATTGGCGGGCATTGCGACCCGTGCCGAATTACGCCACCGATTTGAAATTTTGCCTTAGACTGTGGCATGCCCAAATCGCTCCCTCGCATCGTACTGGCCTTTGTAGTGACGCTCGGCCTTGTCCTCCTGGGTGGAGGACCGGCCTCGGCCGCCACCGCCAGCTCCCCGGGACCGGGCATCGACGTCTCCTGGCCGCAATGCGGCACCACTTTGCCAAAACAGCCCGCCTTCGCGATCGTTGGCGTCAACCACGGCCTGGCGAACAACACGAACCCGTGCCTGGCGAGCCAACTGGCTTGGGCGAAGACGGCAAAAGCCCCCGCGACGACAGCGCAGCCGAGGGTGGCGCTGTACGTTAATACCGCCAACCCGGGCCGGCAGGGGTCCTGGTGGCCGACGTCGAACACCTACAACGGTGTAAAGGTCACCAACCCCTACGGCAGCTGCGCCGCGGGGACGTTCAAAGCCTGCTCCTACATGTACGGGTGGGCGAAAGCCTCGGACGACGCCAAACGCCGCGGTGTCAGCAACCCGCAGTCCTACCTCTGGTGGCTGGATGTGGAAGCGGAAAACACCTGGCAGACCGACAAAGCGGCCAACGTGGCTGTCCTGGAGGGCATGACTGCGTATTTCAAGAGGATCGGCGCCCGCGTGGGCCTCTACTCGACCGGCTACCAGTGGGGACAGATCGCCGGAACCGTGAAGTCGACCAGCCCGCTGGCAGGATTGCCCAGCTGGCTTGCAGGTGCGGGATCGGCCGCCAAGGCGAAGGCGAACTGCACCCTTCCCGGGTTGACCCCAGGCAGCCGCGTCTCGATGACGCAGTACATCTCCGGAGGCCTTGACTACAACTATTCGTGCGGCTGATCCGACCGCTGAAATATCCGGGGGGCCGCCGTCGTTGACCCCAGTGTGCCCGCGCCGGAAACCTGGCGCCGCCCGGACCGTGGCTCCCAACCATGGTCCGAACACTGCTCCGCTACGAAAGGCCGGCTTTTTCCGTGACTGTTCCGCTTTCCATCCTTGACCTCGCAACCATCGGCCCGGGCCAGACGGCGGCCGAGAGCTTCGCCGGAAGCGTGGCCATGGCACAGCTCGCCGAGGACCGGGGCTACCGGCGGATCTGGTACGCCGAGCACCACAACATGTCCTCGATCGCGTCCTCCGCCACGAGCGTGCTGATCGCGCACGTTGCGGCCCATACCTCCAGCATCCGGCTCGGCGCCGGCGGCGTGATGCTGCCCAACCACTCGCCGCTGACTATCGCGGAACAGTTCGGCACGCTCGAAACCCTGCACCCGGGCAGGATCGACCTCGGGCTGGGCCGGGCGCCGGGCAGCGACCAGAACACCCTGCGAGCCCTGCGTCGCGACCCGATGTCGGCAGACAGCTTCCCGCAAGACGTCCTGGAACTCCAGGGCTACTTGACCGGCCCCACCCGCATCCCGGGCGTCGAGGCCACCCCGGGCAAGGGCACCAACGTGCCGCTGTACATCCTGGGCTCCTCCTTGTTCGGGGCCAGGCTGGCCGCGCAGCTGGGCCTGCCGTACGCCTTCGCCTCGCACTTCGCGCCTGCCGCGCTGCAGGACGCGGTGGCGACCTACCGCCGCGAATTCCGGCCCTCCGCGCAGCTGGACACCCCGCACGTGATCGCCGGCGTGAACGTCATTGCCGCGGACTCGGCCTCCGAAGCCCAGGCGATGTTCCAGGCCACCAAGCGGGCCAGGGTTTCCCTGTTCTTCGGCAACGGGCGTGTGTTCAGCGACGACGAGGCGGACATGATCCTGGACTCGCCGCAGGGCCAGCACATGGCGCAGATGATGAAGTACTCCGCTGTTGGCACCCCAGATGCCGTCCTCACCTACCTCGAGGAATTCACGGACCACGCCGACGCCGACGAACTGATCGTGGCGCATCAGAGTACCGGCACCGAAGCCCGGCTGCGTTCCGTGGAACTTCTGGCCGACGCTGCCCGGCTCGTGCGGGCCTAACGGCCGGTCTTTCCTAGGGCCTCGCGGAGCCGGGCGGCGGCCGTTTCCGGCGGGATGTCCGCGATGAACGCGCCCATCGCCGCCTCCGAACCCGCCAGGTACTTGAGCTTGGTTTCCTCCCGGCGCGGGGAGGTCAGCTGCAGCATGAGCCGGATGTCGTCCCGGTGGGCGTGGACGGGGGCCTGGTGCCACGCCGAAATATACGGGGTGGGGGTGTCGTACAGGGCGTCGACGCCGCGCAGCAACCGGCCGTAGAGCCGGGAAAACTCATCGCGTTCCTCGTCCGTGGTGGCGGCGAGGTCCGGGACGTGCCGGTGCGGGAGCATGTGCACCTCCAGCGGCCAGCGCGCGGCAAACGGAACGAACGCCGTCCAGTGGTCGCCCTGGAGCAGCACCCGCTCGGATTTCTGTTCGAAGCTGAGGATGTCCTCGAACAGCGGGCCGCCGTAGTCCTCGATCGTGCGGATCAGCTGGGCCGTGCGGGGCGTGATGTACGGGTAGGCGTAGATCTGCCCGTGCGGGTGGTGCAGCGTCACCCCGATCGCCTCCCCGCGGTTCTCGAACGGAAAAACCTGTTCGACGCCGGGCAGCGCCGACAGCGCCGCCGTCCGGTCCGCCCACGCCTCCACCACCGTGCGCATCCGGGACAAGGGCAGCCCCGCGAGGGAACCGGTGTGTTCGGGGGAGAAGCACACCACTTCGCACCGGCCCACGGACTGCCGGCTGCGGCCCAGCCCCACCCGGGCGAGGTCCGCCAGGCCCTCCGGTGCGGCGGCGCCCGCCAGCTCGGGTCCGAAGGACGGGGATTTGTTTTCGAACACGGCAACGTCGTAAAGGCTCGGAATTTCCGAGGGATTCTCCGGCGAAGCCGGGGCCAGCGGGTCCAGGTGCGAGGGCGGCAGCACCACACGGTTCTGCCGGGCGGCCGCGATTGAAATCCACTCGCCGGTCAGGACGTCCTGGCGCATGGTGGCCGTGGGCGGCCGGACCGCTGGCTCGCGGAGATCGTCCCCCCGCTCCGGCGGCAGGACGGTGTCGGCGTCATCGAAATAGACGATGTCCCGGCCGTCGGAGAGCTTGTAGGCGCGTTTCGTAATCCGGCCCATGCTAGGAGCCCCTCACGGGGTGGCCGCCCGTAGCCGCGGGTCCGCCGGATGGTTCGGAGGCCGGTTCAGCAGCGGTGACGCGGCGGACGGACAGGAGCAGCCCGTGCTCGGGGTTCAGGACGGGCATCGGCAGGCCGGACTCCGCCAGGAAACGGCCGGTCGCCTCGACGCCGCCCCCGAGCCACCCCGGCGGCACCGCCTGCAGGAACGCCCGGCCATCGTCGGCCGCCGGGTAGACCGCGTCCACCCGGTACCCGGCGTCCGGCAGCAGCCCCGGCAGGCAGACCCTCCCGGGGACTTCGGCGAACGACGTCGCCACGGACACCAGCGCGTAGAGGGCCTCGCCGCCGTCATGGGACACGACGCCGTGGAGCCGGAGGGACGGATCCGGTTCGTCGGCCCGCACCATGCGCCCGCTGTGCAGCAGGGGACGGTACTTCTTGAACAGTGCGATCGCCGTGGCAAGCTCGGTGCGCTCGGAATCGGCGAGGTGCCGGACATCCCATTCGAGGCCGAAGTGGCCAAACATGGCCGTGATGGCCCGGAAGGAGAGGTCGTGCGTCCGGGCGGTGGTGTGGCTTGTGGTAGGCCCGATGTGCGATCCGACGAGCTCCGGCGGCACCACCATGCCGGTCCACCGCTGGATCGTCTGCCGTTCCAGGGCATCGTTGCAGTCCGAGCCCCAAATCCGGTCGGTGCGTTCGAGAATGCCGAGATCCACACGGGCGCCGCCGGAGGAACAGCTTTCGATCTCCACGCCCGGGTGGGCTTTGCGGAGCTCGTCGAGGAGGCGGTACACGGCCTGTGTCTGGGCATGCACCGAGGGGCGGCCGGCATGGCCCATTTCGGCCAGGTCCCGGTTCTGGTCCCATTTGAGGTAGCTGATCCGGTACTCGCTCAACAGGGCATCGAGCCGGTCGAAGATGTACTGCCAGGCCTCCGGATTGACGAGATCCAGCACCTGCTGGTGCCGCCAGCGCTCCGGAAGCCGGCCGGCCGGGCCGCCGGGAACGGGCTGGCCGCCCCCTGCCGCCGGGCTGCCGCCGGCGGCCCGCGGAGCCGGTCCGGCGATCCAGTCCGGGTGGGCCCGGGCCAGATCCGAGTCCTCGTTGACCATTTCGGGTTCGACCCAGAGCCCGAATTCCATGCCGTGGCCGGTGACCGCATCGATCAGCGGGCTCAGCCCCTCGGGCCAGAGGTCCTCGTCGACGTACCAGTCGCCGAGGCCCGCCGTGTCGTTGCGCCGGCCGCGGAACCAGCCGTCGTCGAGAACGTAGCGTTCCACACCCAGCCGGGCGGCGGATTCGGCGAGGTCGAGCAACACCGGCATCCGGTGGTCGAAATACACCGCTTCCCAGACGTTGAGCACCACGGGCCGGGCTTTGCCGGACCGCACGCCGGGGTGGTGCGGGCGCCCGCGGAACCAGGCGTAGAAGGCATCGCTGATGCCGTCCAGCCCGGCGGCGGAGTACGCCGCGAACAACCACGGGGTCTCGTAGCTGGCGTTTGCCGCCAAGGTGATCTCGCCCCCGCCGAGCAGCTCCGAAGCGCCGATAACGGTCCGGCCGTCCGCTGAGGCATCAACGAAGCTCTCGTGGTTGCCGCTCCAGCCCAGATGCACGGCCCAGACCTGCCCGTGGCGGTTGCCGAAGCAGGCGCTCCCGGCGGCCAGCAGGAGCGAGGCATCATGTCCCGTCCGGCCGTGCCGGCCCGAGCGGACCCACGTTCCCTGGCGCAGCGGCAGGCGCTGGGGGTGGGACTCGCGGCACCAGCGGCCGGTCAGGTCCAGGATCTCGGTGGCGGCGCGGCCCAGCGGCAGCACGGCAGCGAGTTCGTCGAGGCTGTAGGGATCCGCGCCGTCGTTGTGGAGCCGGTGGCGGAGCTGCAGCAGGCCGCCGTCGTTAATCCTCACTTCCGTGCGGACGGTGACACCCGCATCCGTGTCTGCCTGGGTGATGACGGCGGAGCACCCGTCCCCTTCCGCCCGTTCGACGGCGACAACCCGCAGGCAGGCTGAGAACGCCTGGCCGTTCCGGTGGCCCCGGAGGCCGGGACGCCCACGCCAGCCGGAGGACGCCTGCGGGATGAGCCCCAGCGTAACCGGGATGTCGAGGGCGGAGTGCGGCACGGCGTCGCCGAGCAGTGACAGGTCCGGCAGGGCCGGGCCGAGGTCGGCGCCAAAGTGGAGCATGGCGGGCTCGCCCGTGCTGAAGTCGACGAGCAGGGACGTTCCGGAACGGCGCAGGTAGAGCGGTTCCACATGCGGGACGCCCAAGGGGGAACGGGTCTCGGGGACAAGAGTCAGGTCCGGATTGTTCACGGTAGCTCCAGGCGTAGTGGTTTGGGGATGGGCGGGGCCGTGCCGGTCAGCCTGAGGCGGCGCTCTGGGCAATCGTTGTCGGCGCCAGGCGGAGCCGGCCGACGCGCTCGCCGAGGATCCGTCGGGCCTCACTGCCCAGGAGGTCGTCGCTGATGAGTTCGTCAGCGTCTTCGAGGGCGGCGATGGTGCTGATGCCCAGGGTGCCCCACTTCGTGTGGTCGGCCAGCACCACCACCCGGCGGGCCGCGGCGACGAAGGCGCGGTCCGTTTCGGCTTCCAGCACGTTCGGAGTGGTGAACCCGGCGTCGGCATCCACCCCGTGGACGCCGAGGAACAGTACGTCCAGGTGCAGCTGTTTGAGCGAGGAGGTGGCCAGCGGCCCGACGAGGGCATCGGAGGGGGTGCGCTCGCCGCCGGTGAGGATCACGGTGGACGGGGAGGAACTTTGGTGGAAGACGTCTGCGATCCGCACCGAGTTGGTGACCACCGTGATCCGGGGCCCGGCGGACAGCAACTGCGCCAGCGCCCAGGTGGTGGTGCCGGCGCTGAGCCCCACCGCCGTGCCCTCGCGCACCTGGGCGGCTGCTTCCTGCGCAATCGCCATCTTTTCGTCTTTGAGCTGGGTTACCTTCAGCTCGAAGCCCGGCTCGTGGGTGCTGGCCCCGCCCGGCAGCTTCGCCCCGCCGTGGATCTTCTCCACCGCGCCCGCCGCGTCGAGGGCCTCGATGTCCCGCCGCACGGTCATCAGGGAGACGCCGAGCATCTTGGCGAGGTCCGCGACACGGACGATCCGTTCACGCTGGACCTCCGCGAGGATGGCGGAATGGCGGGCTGCGGCTAACATGTGGAGTCCTTACGGGCGTGAGTGGTTTGACTGGATTGATTGGCTGGCGGACGTGCCGACCAGTTGGGCGGCACGTGAACGGACGACGGCGACACTTCCGGCGGCGAGGCCGAGCCCGCCGTCGAGCTCGGTGCCGGTGAGCACATCAACGCCCTCCAGCGGGAGCCGGACGTCGTGCGCCCCGTGGTTGATGCAGAACGTCCAGTCGGTCCCGTCCTTGCTGCGCCGGGCAACTTCGACGTCGGCCGGCAGGTCCGTAACGAGCGGCTGCACCCCGGCATCGGCGCAGACGACGGTGAGCAGTTCGCCCAGGCCCTCCGGCGCGAGCGTGGTGGCGACATAGTAGGCGCGGCCGCTTCCGGCGCGGTTGCGGGTCACGGCCGGCGAACCTGCGGCCGGTCCCTCATCCACGGCAGCGAGGACCTCGGCTGTGGTGGCCCGTCCCAGTTCGTTCCAGCAGCTGCCTGCGCCGAAGCCGCTGAGCCGGACGCTTTCCCCGGCGCGCAGCGGGAAGAACTCCTCCATGTGCACGCCGAGCAGGCCGCTGAACGCGCCCGGGTAGCTGCCAAGCCTGATGTGGTCATTTTCGTCCACGATACCGGAGAAATACGTCACCACGAGGTGGCCGCCGGCGCGCACGTACGCGTCCAGGTTCGCCGCCCCGGCATCGCTGATGAGGTACTGCATCGGCGCGACGACGAGCCGGTAGCCGGAGAGGTCGTCGGTGCTTTGGCGGAAGTCGGTGGGGATGCCGGCCCGGTAGAAGGCATCATGCCAGCGCCGGGTTTCGGCGATGTTGGAGGCGTCGACGCTCGGATGCGAGTCCAGCTCCGAGGCCCAACGGGCGTCGGTGTCGTGGAGGATGGCGACGTCCACGCGGCCGGATGCTCCCGTGACCACCGAGCCGCTGACTTCGGCCAGGCTGCGCAGCGTCTGGCCCAGCTGGACCACTTCGCGCCAGATCTTGGTGTCTGTGCCGGCGTGCGGCAGCAGCCCGGAATGGAACTTCTCGGCTCCGGCACGCGAGGCCCTCCACTGGAAGAAGAGCGCGCCGTCGGCGCCCCGGGCAACGTGCTGCAGGGAGTTGCGCAGCATCTCGCCGGGGGCTTTGGCGATGTTGCGGGGCTGCCAGTTGACGGCCGACGTCGAATGCTCCATGAGCAGCCACGGCTTGCCCTTGGCCCAGCCGCGGGTGAGATCCGCAGTGGCCGCCAGCTCCTGGAAGTTCCGCAGATCTTCGGCGATGAGATAGTGGTCGTTGGAGACCACATCCATCTCCTCGGACCAGCGCCAGTAGTCCACCGGCTGGTGCAGGCCCATGTTGAAGCCCATGAAGTTGGTGGTCACGGGATGGCCCGAGTGCGAGCGGATGATCGCTGCCTCGGCCTTGTAGCATTCGAGCAGTTCGTCGGAGGAGTAGCGGGCGAAGTCCAGCTGCTGGGTCGGGTTGACCCAGGTCCCGGAGGTCCGCGGCGGCAGGATCTCGTCCCAGGCCGAATAGCGCTGGGACCAGAACGCGGTGCCCCACGCGGCGTTGAGCGCGTCGAGGCTGCCGTAGCGGTGTTCGAGCCAGCGCCGGAAACCGGCGGCGGCGCCGTCGGAGAAGTCCGGCTGGTTGTGGCAGCCGTATTCGTTGTGGACGTGCCACATGACGACGGCGGGATGGTCCTTGTAGCGGAAGGCGATCTGCTCGGTCAGCGCCGCGGCGGCCCGGCGGTATTCGGGGCTTGAGGCGGCGAAGGCCTGCCGGGAACCGTAACTGTGCCGCACGCCGTCGGCCGTTACCGGCAGCGACTGGGGGTACTTGTGGCTGAACCAGGGCGGCGGGGACGCCGTGGCGTTCGCCAGGTCCACGCGGATCCCGTTGGCGTGCAGCAGGTCCAGGACCCGGTCCAGCCAGCCGAACTCGTAGACGCCCTCGGACGGTTCCAAGAGGGACCAGCTGAAAATGCCGACGCTGACCAGGTTGACGCCGGCCTCTCGCATCAGCCGGACGTCCTCGTCCCAGGTCTCCTCGGGCCACTGCTCCGGGTTGTAGTCGCCGCCGAAGGCCAGCATCGGGGAACCCTCGGAGCCGAGGCGGGCGGTGATGTAGTCCATGGCTGAGTTATTGGGGGTGGTGTCGTTGACGGTGTTGTCCACTTTTATCCTTTGCTGGAGCCGAGGGTCAGGCCCGCCACGAAATGGCGCTGCAGGAGCAGATAGATGACCAGGGCCGGAACCGCCGTGATCATGGCGCCGGCGGCGATCAGGTTGTAGTTGGAAAGGAACTGGCCTTGAAGGTTGTTGATCGCGGTGGTGACCGGAAGGCGGTCGCCGCTTTGGATGAACAGCAGGGGCCAGAAGAAGTCGTTGTAAATGAAGATCACTTCGAGGGTGCCCATGGCGGCCAGGGCCGGCCGGCACAGCGGCAGGATGATGTCCCAGTACTGGCGCCAGACGCCGGCACCGTCGACAAGGGCCGCCTCGGTGAGTTCGGGGGAGAGGGCCTTCATGTAGTTCGAGAGCACGAAGGTCACGAAGCCGATCTGGAAGGCGGTGTCCACGGCGATCACGCTGATGTAGGTGTTGAGCAGGTTTCCGGAGTCGCTGATGGCGTACGGCAGCTCGAAGTGCTTGAACATTTCAAAGAGCGGGGCCGCGAGCACCTGCGGGGGCAGCAGGTTTCCGGCGGTGAACATGATCAGCAGGGTGATGTTGAACTTCCAGCTCACGCGGCTGACGGCGAACGCCATCATGGAGGCGAAGAACAGGATCAGGAACACGGACGGGACGGTAATGAGCACCGAGTTCCAGAACAGCTGGCCAAAGCCGCCCTGGGTCCAGGCCTGGGTGAAGTTGTCGAAGTTGAAGGCGCCGCCGGTGCTGAAGTAGCCGTATTTGTCCGTGTCCGCCTTGGGGCGCAGAGCCGTGAAGATGGCCCAGCCCAGGGGCACCAGCCAGATCGCGGCCATGACGATGAGGAAGACGTGCGTGCCGTAGTGCCGTTTGCCCTGTTTGTTGTTGGCCGGGCGGCCGGGCCGGGGGCCGGTGCTGCCAGCGCCGGAGCTGCGGGGCCCGGCATCGGCCGGGGTGCCTGCCGCAGCGGCATCGGTTGGATGGGCGATGCTCATGCCTCTTTGTCCTTTCCGAACGCGCGGGACAGGTAGAAGGTGATGGGGATCAGGGAGATGACGAGCAGGATGACGGCCAGCGCGGAGCCGATGCCGATCACCTGTCCCTCGCCCACCAGGTTCTGGATGACGAGGGCACTGATGAGTTCCAGGCCGTTGGTGCCGCGGTTGATCACGTAGACGATGTCGAAGGCCCGGAGGGATTCGATGACGGTGATGACGATGATGATGACGTTGACCGGGCGCATGGCCGGGAAGATCACCTGGAAGAAAGTCTGGACCGAGTTGGCACCGTCAATCTGGGCCGCTTCGCGCAGGGTGGGGTCAACTCCCTTGAGCCCGGCCAAGTACAGGATCATGACGTAGCCGGCGTGCCGCCACGTGGCGGCAAAGAGGGCCGCCCAGATGTTGACGCTGGAATCCCCGAACCAGTCGACGGCCTGGGGCGTGCCTGCCGTGCCGAGGACGAAGTTCAAGAGGCCGCTGTCACGGTTGTAGAACAGCTGCCAGATAATCCCGATCAGGGCCAGGGACAGCATCACCGGGGCGAAGAAGATGCTCTGGTAGATCCTGGTGCCGCGGATGTTCTGGTCCAGCAGCACGGCCAGCAGCAGCCCCAGCGGTGTGGCGACGAAGGCCAGGAACGCCAGCCACAGCACGTTGTGCTGCATGGCGGGCCAAAACGGCGGGTAGTCCTGGGCGATGAACTGGTAGTTCTCGGCCCCGGCGGGTTTGATGTCGGTCAGCTCCAGCCCGTTCCAGCGGGTGAAAGACAGCCCGACCGACATGAGGGTGGGGATCCAGACCAGGACGAGCTGGATGAGCGTGGGGATGCCCACCATCAGGCCGAGCACCAGTTTGTCGCGGCGGGACAGCCGCCGAACCCGCCGCGCGGGGGCAACTGCTTTGCGCCCCCGCGCCGACGGATTGGTAGAGACACTCATGGAGATTCCTTGCTTTGATAACTGCTGGGGAAAAGGCGCGCAGGAAATGCGTGTCGGGACACGCCGCTACTGGGCGGCGTACAGGGACTTGGCCTGGGCTTCCAGGTTCTTGACGTCGACCGTGCCGTCCTTGATGAAGGTCTGCAGGGCCGGGATCATCACGTTGTTGGCCATGGCGGGCAGGGCATCACGGTCGAAGAACTGGCTGATGTTCTTGGCGCCGCTGATGGCATCGGCCAGTTTCTTGTTGAGCGGCGTGAACTTCGAGGTGTCCGCGCCCTTGGCGGTGGCAATGTTGGACGAGTCCACCGAGGCGTACACATCCTGGCCTTCCGGGGTGCCTACGTAGGCCAGGAAGTCCTTGGCGGCCTGGTTCTGGCCGCCCTTCTTGGAGAGGAGGAGTCCGTCGATGGGCGCCTCGATGGAATCCCGGCCCTCCACCGCGATCTCGGGGAACGGGAAGAAGTCGATGTCGTCGGCGATTGCCTTGTCCGTGTACTGCTGGGTGAGGAAGGACCCGAGGAGGTACATGCCCGACTTCTTGTCCGCGAGGGACTTAGCGGAGTCCTGCCACGTCATGCCGAGGGAGTTCGGGTTCTGGAACGGCAGCAGGGCCTTCCATGTGTCGAAGACGTCGCTGACTTTCTTCTGGTCCCAGCTTTCCTTGTGAGCGGTCAGGTCCATGTGGAACTGGTAGCCGTTCAGGCGCATGTTCAGGTAGTCGAATGTGCCCATGGCGGGCCAGCCGTCCTTGTCCGCAAACTCGATCGGGATCAGGCCGTCGCCCTTCATCTTGGTGGCCAGAGTCTTCAGTTCGTCGAACGTCGTGGGGACGGTGTAGCCCTTTTCCGTCCACAGGCTCTTGCGGTAGAAGAAGCCCCACGGGTAGTTGTAGTTCGGGATCAGGTACATCTTGCCGTCGGCGCCGGTCGACGCCTTCTTCAGGGCATCCGAGAAGTTTCCACCGACCTTCTCCCAGACGTCATCGATCGGGGCGAGCAGTCCCTTGCCGGCGTAGTACTGCATGCGGTAGCCGGCGAACCAGGTGAAAGCATCGTCCGGGCTGCCCTGGAGGTAGGTGTTGATCTTGTTCTGGAAGTCGTTGTGCGCCACAACATTGGTGGTGATCTTGATGCCGGATTTCTTCTCGAAAGCGTCCGTCACGGCCTTGTAGGCTGCCTTGGGGACCTCATCCGAGGAACCCGAACCGAACGTGGCGGTGTTGGCGCCGCTGCTGGCAGGAGCGCTGCCGCCCGTGCAGGCCGTGAGCAGGGGAATGCCTGCCATGGCCACTGCTCCGGCACCGAAGGTCTTCAGCAGCGTCCGCCGGTCCCACCCGCCTTGGCTGGAAGCCCGGAGCAGTGCGTCCTCATGCATGGTCATAATTTCTCCTTTGAAATAACGCGGGTGACGTGAAGCAGCTCACATAATTAGATATCATAATCGCACAATAAGGAACGTCAAGTGGCAAAAAAGAACATTTCGGTTCAGTCGGCCGCGGCCAGGGCCGTAACCGCCGCGGCTGGCGGTCCGCTCCGTTGACTTAGTGCTGGCGCGCTCTTAGCGTTAAGCCCCTCAGGGTGCCGATGCGGTCCGCCGACGGCGGTGGCACTCTGATCCGCGGATACATGGCGAAAACCTAGGTGCACCCATGAAGATCAAGCCCACGGCCGCCGCCACCCTGGTCATCCTGCTGTTCCTGGCTGGACTGCTCGGCGATGCATCCGCGCCGGCGTCGGCCGCTGGGGTCACGTACTACGTGAGCGCGGACGGCAGCGACACGAGCAACGGAACATCACCCGCATCCGCCTGGCAGACCCTCGACAAGGTCAACGGCGCCGCGCTGCAGCCTGGAGATTCCGTCAGCTTCCGGCGCGGAGACGTCTTCTCCGGAGGCCTTGTGGTCAGCCGGAGCGGCACAGGGCGGCTCCGGATCACCCTGAACGCCTTCGGCGACGGGGAGCCGCCCGTCATCACGGGTGGACTGACGGGCACCTGCGTCCGGCTGGACGGCAGTTTCATTGCCGTGGACGGCCTGCGGGCGGACTCGTGCGGATACGCGGGATTCAGCGTCTATGGCGACCACAGTTCCGTGCGGAACTCCGCCGCGGCAAACAACGCCGCCGGAATCAAGGTGAGCGACGGCTCCGACTTCGGCAGCTACACCAACAACACACTTACCGATAACAACATCATGAACGTCAATACGCCGGGGACAGGCTGTGGCACCGCGACGGCGCTGAACTGCAGCGACGACTCCGGCGCCTTCGGCTTCCTCATCAACGGCAGCGATAACGAGTTCTCCGGCAACACCGTCTCCGGGTCCACCGCGTTGTCCTACGACTTTGGCCATGATGGCAGCGCATTTGAGATCTTCAACGGCAACCGGAACAGAATTCACCACAATGTGGCGGTTGATAATAACGTCTTCTCCGAAATTGGGCGAGGAGGGGACGGAGCCGCGGACAACAACACGTACAGCTACAACCTCATCAGGTCCACCTGCGTCCCCGATTGCGGCCAGGCCATGGGGCTGATCGCGCGCGGCACGACGTCGTCCTTCGGCCCGACCAACGGCACCACGTTCGAACACAACACCGTGTGGCTGGACGGTCCGGATTCCCAGGCTGTGGTCTGCCACGCCTCGTGCCCCACCTCCACCGTCATCCGGGCCAATATCCTCGTGGCGGTCCGCAACTCGCTGTGGATGGATAATTCGGGATGGACCGAGGAGCAGAACGTCCTCAACGGCCCCACCAACATCGTCCCAAGCGCGACATCCACCACCGATCCTGCCGGCTTTGTGAATCCCCCCGCCGATCTCCACCTCACCGGAGCGAGCCCGGCGATCGACCGCGCGGGCGAGAGTCCGTTTCCCATGGACCTGGACGGGCGGCCGACCACCCAAAGTGCCGGCTGCCAGGGCGGCGGAGCGGCCGACGCCGGAGCGTACGAGTACAAGCCGGCCAACTGCTGAGCGCCTGCGCAACCGGGGCGGGTTCTCCGACGGCGGCGTCAGGGTGACCCTGCCAAAGGTCCGCTCGCGGGCCCTGTCCATCGGCCAGCCGTGCCAAAGGACATGTCCATTGGCACGTTTTGCGCCGAGGGGGACATACCCGGCCGCTCATTCCGCCGTGGGGCATGTCCATTCGTGGGCAGGTTTGTTGAAGGACATGCTCATTGTTGGACGCGATCAGCGGGCGTAATGGCATTCTGTCCACTGATCGTGACAGCGGCGGGGCATGTCCGTCCGCTGGCCGCGCAGCGCGCGTGCGATCTGCAGTGTGCGCCGCTGGCTGCGGCGGGTGTTGCACGCCCTGTGCCCGTGGCCCGGGCGTGTCCCGGCTCTTGCAGACGTTACACACTTGCAACAGCCGGGACACCACGGCGAAATCGGCCCGGGATGATACTTGGAATATGCCCCCCCGGGGGCAATCTCATGCAGGCATTGGGGACTACTAGAAGGACCGCGCCGATGCCCACTCCGCTGAACCAGTCGCTCGCTGACTCCGCACTACTGACCAAATCGCTCCCGCTGGGCCTGCTCCGGGCCTTTGTGCAGACTGACGCCGCCGACGACGGGCTGACCCCGCAATTACTGGCCGAGCTCAAGATCCTGGCCCGCACTCCCGGGTTGCTCGTGGCATGCAACTACGGGGGAACGCTCTGTACCGCGGAGGGCATCTCGACCGAGACCCTGCCGCTGGGCAGCGCGGCGATTGCGCTGCGGGCGCTGGCCGCCCTCCCGAATACCCATGCCGCCGTCGTCTCGGGGCGCTCCCTGCGCGATCTGGCCGCCGTCTCACGGCTACCCGCAGAGGTGCATCTGGTGGGCTCACACGGTGCCGAGTTCGACATGGGCTACGCCCACAGCCTCTCGCTGGCCACCGAGTCCGTGCTCCAGCAGACCCACCAGGCGCTCGCCGAAACGGTCGGGGCCTACCGGGGCATCACCATTGAACGCAAGCCGGTCGCCGTCTCCGTCCACACCCGGTCCGCGGCGCCGGACATCGTTGCCCTGGCTACCCGGCAGGCGTCGGACATTGCCCAGGCGCACGGGCTGCACTTCATCGTGGACGGCTCGGTGCTGGACCTTTCCGTCGTCGAACCGTCCAAGGCCACCGCCTTGGAGCACCTGCGCTCCGTGCTCGGTGTCAGTGCCGCACTCTACGCCGGCGACGCCTCCAGCGACGAGCTGGCCATGGCGACGCTGCGCGGGCCGGACATGGCGCTGCGCGTGGGGGAGGGGCCAACCGTGGCGGCCCACCGGCTCCGGGACCCGGAGTCGTTCGCCCGCGTCCTGGCGATACTGTTCGAGCTGCGGCGGGCGTGGCTTTTCGGCGAGGACGCCGTTGGCCTGGAACGGCATTCGATGATCGGGAACGGATCCTCCACCGCGCTGATCACGCCGGACGCGAAAATCTGCTGGATGAGCCACCCGCTGCCGGACTCAGGGTCGCTGTTCGCCCACCTCCTCGGCGGGGATGCGGCCGGACACTTCTCCGTGGAACCGGTGAAGTCCTCGCAGGTCCTGGGCCAGCGCTACGTGGACAGCACCATGATCGTCGAAACCCGCTGGGCCGACGTCACCGTGACGGACTACCTGGAACCGGCGCCGGCGGGCATCACCAGCCTGGTCCGGGTGCTTTCGGGCACCGGCACGGCCCGGATCGTGTTCGCCCCGCGGCCGGACTACGCGAATGCGCCGTTCAGCATGGAGGCGCGCGGGACGGAGCTGCACGTGGTGGGAACTGCGGATCCGATCATCCTGCGGGCGCCCGGCGTGAGCTTTTCCATCACGTCGGACGGCCGGCACGCCACCGCCACGGGCGACGTCGACCTGCGGGACGGCCCTGTGGTCCTCAACCTGCGCTGCGGCGATACCGAACCGCAGCCTGCGGTGGTCGAAGACGAGACGGAGCGGCGCTCCGCCGTCGCGCATCATTCCCGGCGCTGGGTCCATGAGCTGCAGATGCCGGGCGTGAAGCCGTCGCTGGTCCGCCGGTCCGCGCTGGTGCTGCGCGCCCTGGTTCACGAGCCCACCGGCGCGGTGCTGGCCGCGCCCACCACCTCGCTGCCGGAGGGAATCGGCGGAACCCGGAACTGGGACTACCGGTACTGCTGGCTGCGGGACGGGTCCATGACCGTCAACGCCCTCGTGGACCTCGGCTCCACGGCGGAGGCCGAGGGCTTCCTGGCCTGGCTGGGCCGGATCCTGGACCACGCCCCGGGCCCGGAATGGCTCCATCCGCTGTACTCGGTGACGGGGGCGCCGCTGTCCACCGAGGCCATCATCGAGAGCCTGCCAGGCTACGCGGGATCACGCCCGGTCCGGATCGGCAATGCGGCCGACCACCAGGTGCAGCTGGACGTGTTTGGCCCGATTGCCGAGCTGATCGACGCCCTCAGCGCCCGCCAGGGTGTGCTCTCCGACGACCACTGGGAGCTGATGGTTCAGATGGCCGCGGCCGTGCTGGCCCGCTGGCATGAAGCGGACCACGGCATCTGGGAGGCCAGACGGGCGCCGCGGCACCATGTCTACACGAAGGTCATGTGCTGGGTGGCACTGGACCGGGCACTGCGCACGGCCGCCCGGCACGGCCGGGAACCGCTGCCGGCCTGGGAGTCCACGGCGGCGACCATCCGCGAGGAGGTCCTCCGCGAAGGCTGGGACGAGTCGGCGTCCTCCTACACCGTGGCGTACGACAGTCCCGACCTGGACGCAGCCGTGCTGCACATCGGGCTCTCCGGCCTGCTGGACGTCAACGACCCCCGCTTCCTGGCCACGGTCACGGCGGTGGAGCGGGAACTGCGGGTGGGTCCCACCGTGTTCCGCTACAGGTACGACGACGGCCTGCCGGGCCTGGAGGGCGGCTTCCACATCTGCACGACGTGGCTGATCGAGGCCTATATCGCCGTGGGCCGGATCGAGGAGGCCTGGGACCTCTTCGACCAGCTGGTCAACCTCTTCGGGCCCACGGGGCTGCTGCCGGAGGAGTACGATCCCGGCACGGAAACCCACCTGGGCAACCATCCCCAGGCGTACTCGCACCTGGGCTTCATCCGCTGCGCCCGGCTCCTGGATGAACACCAGAAGAACTGATCAGCAGCCCAGGTCCTGACCGGAGTTACTCGCAGCCGACGCCGTCACCGTCGCGGTCCAGCTTGCTGCTGTACCCCGGCTGGCCGACGTGGATGGGTGCCGCACCGGCGGCGCGGACCGCGGTGCAGTTCGCGTAGTACACGCCGGCCGCCGGTGCTGGCGCGGGCGCGGGTGCTGGTGCGGGGGCCATCTGGACCTGCGCCGGGACCGGCTGAGGCGCCGGCTGCTGTGCCGGCTGCTGTGCTGGGGCCGGGGCGGCCTGCGCGGGAGCGGTGGCCGGCTGGTTGGTGGGCGCTAGGGCATTCGGGCAGTCGGACAGGACCCGCGCCATGGCATCGTGCTCGGCCTGAGTCACCCAGAGGCCGTAGCTGGACTTCACCGAAATTTGGCGGGCGACGTAATCGCAGCGGTAGGACTTGTTCGGCGGGAGCCAAGTGGCGGCGTCGCCGTCGCTCTTGCTTTGGTTGGCGGGGCCGTCCACCGCCAGCAGGTTCAGGGGATCATTGGCGAAGGAGAGCCGCTGCCCGGGGCTGAGTTGCTGCGCGCCCTTCTGCCAGGCGTCGCTGAGGGCCACGACGTGGTCGATCTGGACCGCGGTGCTGGTGGCGTTGCCGCGCAGGAAGTTGATGGCGGCGGCCGTGTAGGGGTCGTTCAGGACGCCTGAGAGGACCACGCAGTCCCGCGTTCCGGGCTTGAGCGCGACGGATTTGAGGTCGCGGCGGAGCACATCATTGCGGGTATCGCAGCCGTTGTGGTCGACGTCGGACCACGCCGGGCCGAACTGGTCACGGGAATAGCCCGTTTTCGGCGCACGGCCCTTGACGGGGAGCGTCGCCAGCACCGCGAGGGCCTTGCTGGCGAATGCGGGCTGCTGGTGCGGGGCGTCGACGCCGGGGGCATCGACTCCGGGGGGCGTGTCGGGATCCAGCGGTGTGCTGTCCGCGCCGGCCGTCGCGGTGGCGGAGGCCGCCGCGGTGCCGGGGCCGACGACGCCGGTCCCGGCCGCCGGGGTTAGTGTCCCGGGGCCGGCGCACGCCGACGTCGCCACGAGCAGCAGGCCCGCCACGCCGCGGGCAATCCAGTCGACAGCGCCGATCTTCCGCCCGCCTGTGGCCTGTGCCCGGCGGTCAGTTGCGGGACCGCTGCTGGCCGGGACGCTGAGTGTTCGGGTGCTGCCTGGTGTGACGCTGCCTGATTGGACGCTGTGCAATTCTTCCCCACTTCATGCTGTTGCCCCGGGTATCCGCGGGGCTGTTCAAGACCCCTCCCAGCCTACCGGCGCACAGGGCAACGCGGGGTCACATCGCGCCCATGCTGGGGCCCGGGATGGGCGCGAAGGATCCCCGCGTTGCTTCGTGCAGGGCCGGACAGAACGTCGATTCGCCCCCGCGGGAGTCAGCGCACCCGTGCCCGGGATGCCGAGAAGATGGCCGGCGCGCCGCCGTCGCCGGTGGCGAGGTCGGCCAGGATCCGGCCGACGGCCGTAGTGAACTTGAACCCGTGGCCGGAGAAGCCGGCGCCAATGACCACCGGGCCGATCCTGTCCAGGACAAAGTTCTCATCCACAGTGGTCGTGTAGGTGCAGCTGACGTCGGTGAGGGCGTCGGCGTCGACCCCGGGCAGCCACTCCCGGGCGTACCGTTGCAGGGCCGCCCGCTGTTCGGGCTCCGCCGTGAAGGACCGGTTGTCCGGGTCCACCACGGGGCCCGCCCCGTGCCAGCCGGCCTTGATGCCCTCGCCCGGCGTGTGCATGCCGTAAACCGGCGAACGCCAGTACCGGTAGGCATCCCCGTGTCCAGGCATGTGGTTGAACCCCGGCCACTGGGCGTCGGGGTCCGTGATGGCGAAATGCGCGGGCTGCTCCTGGGTGACGGTCAGCCGGGGCACGGGGGCCACACCGGCGAGCAGCTTGGTGGTCCAGCCGCCGGCGGTGACCACGGCCTGCCGCGCGGAAAGCACCTCCGTCACGCCGCCGGACTCGAGCGTGAGCCGGACGCCGTCGTCGAGCACTTTCAGCTCCAGGACCTTCACGTGATGGCGGATCTCGGCGCCGTGGCCGGCGGCGAGGCGCTGCATCGCCGGCAATGCGGCGTCCGGGTTCAGCTGGCCGCCGTCCGCCATGTGCAGGACACGCTGGTCGAACCGGATGCCCCGCCAGCGCTCTGCGGCTTCCTCGACGGCGAGGAACTCCGCGCGGAGCCCGGCGGCGAGCAGGGCGCTCCGGATCTCGGGCAGCCGCGGATCGGTGCCGTGGTTCACGACGCCGGTCAGGGCCAGCAGTCGCTCGCCGCTGTCCGCTTCGAGCTCGTTCCACAGCCGCACGGACTCGGCCAGCATGGCGACGTAGTCGGGATCCGCGTAGCCGGGGTTGAAGTTCCGGGTGGTGCCGTGGGAGGCGCCGTTGCGGTGGCCGGGCCCGAACTGCTCCAGCAAGGTCACGTCCCGGCCGCGCCGGGCCAGCGCCCAGGCGGTGGCGGAGCCCATCGCGCCGCCGCCGATGACGACCGTGTCCAGGGTTGTATTCAAGGGTCCTCCTCGGGGATTGGTGCCGGGCCGCCAAAGCGGGTCAGGCCAGCAGCAGGGCCACGCCGATCATGGCCGGCACAGCTACTACGGTAGTGATCAGCACCGTGTCTTTGGCTACTGTGACGCCGGTGCCGTACCGGCTGGCCGCGACAAACACGTTTTGTGCCGTGGGCAGGGCTGCCGTGACGACGGCGGCGAACAATGCCTGCTCCTGCATGCCGAGGGCAAAGCGGGCAAACAGGTAGGCCACCAGGGGGTGGACAACGAGCTTGAAGAAGCTCGCCAGCAGGGTGTCCAGCCGGCGCCCGGTGGCCGGATGCAGGGGCCGGGATCCGTTCAGGCTCATGCCGAACGCGATCAGCATGGCAGGGATGGCGGCCCCGCCGATCAGGTGGATGGGCTCCATGACCAGTGCCGGCACCTGCCAGCCGGTCCCGGCCACCACGAGGCCCAGCGCGGACCCCACGATCATCGGGTTCCGCAGGATCATGAGCAGGAATGTCAGCGGCGTGGTGCGGTGCGAGCTGGTGGTGGCATCCAGCGCCATGAGGAACATGGGAGTGAAAAAGGCCAGCTGGAAGATGAGCAGGGGCGCCACGTAGCTCGCGTCTCCGAGCACGAAGACGGCGATGGGAATGCCGAGGTTGGCGGAGTTGGCAAGGGACGCGCTCATGGAGGAGATGAGGGCTTCCGGGGCCGGGCGTTTGAGCGCGAAGCGCACAATGCCAAAGAACAGCACCGCCGTCGTCAGGGCTCCAACGGCAGTCACGAGCAGCGGCGCGGCAAAGACGTCATGCAGTTTCGCCTTGCTGAGCGTCTCGAAGAGCAGGGCCGGGCTCGCGACAAAGAAGGTCAGGGCGCTGAGGACGGAGCGGGCGTTCTCGCCCAGGATGTTGCGCCGGCCCACGAACATGCCGACCAGGATGATGGACCAGACGACGAAGAAGCCTGCCAGAACCCCTAGCACGCGGACCTCCGTGGCGGGGCGGAAGGGCGGCGGGCGAAGGTCACCGTTCCAGAGTAATCAGCTTTATTCGGCGGACCGCCCTATTACGCCCGGAGGCGGCGATTCTTAGTTCAGCGCTGCGTTGTTCAGCGAGTGGGGCGGGCGCAGGAGGCCCGGCGTCATGCCCTCCGCGGGGTCGTTGCCGATCTGGACAATCTTGTTGTCCTGATCCACGTGGACCACCTTGGGGTTGTACGCCTTTGCCTCGTCCGTGGTCATCTGCGCGTAAGTGATGAGGATGACGATGTCGTTCTCGTGCATCAGGTGGGCGGCGGCGCCGTTGATGCCGATCACTCCAGACCCGCGTTCGCCGGCAATCGTGTAGGTCTCGAGCCGGGCGCCGTTGGTGACGTCGACGATCGCCACGAGCTCACCGGGGAGGATGTCGGCGGCCTCCAGCAGATCCAGGTCCACGGTGACGGAACCGACATAGTGAAGGTCCGCGTGCGTGACCGTCGCGCGGTGGATCTTGGATTTGAACATTGTGCGATTCATAACGTCACCAGTCTAACGCGGGGCCGACGCCGGCGCTGTGGCCCACTGCACACCCCTCCGGTCAGCCGGGCCGGTCCGCGGGGGCCGGGCCCAGCGTGCCGGCGGCCGCCGCCGGAACGATGGATGCCGCCGTCGCCGCCAGGATTTCCCGGGCGGCGAGCAGGGCCGGCCGTTTGGCGCTGGAGCGCCGCACCGAGGTGAACACCGTGCGGTGCGGATTCCCGGGCAGGTCCAGGAGCTGCGCGCTGGTGCCGCGGCCGGTCCACACGAGGTCCGGCATCAGGGCCACCGCATTTCCGGATTCGATCAGCCGGATCTGGGCCTGCAGGTCGGCGGTTTCGAAGCGGACATCGGGCTCAAATCCGGCGCTCCGGCACGCCTGCTCGGCCCAGTGCCGGGAGGCCGCCCCGCGGGGTTCCATCACCCAGGGCAGCCCCGCGGTATCCGCCAGCGTCCTGATGGCGGTGCGCCCCGGCGAGGAGGGCGGAACGGCCAGCCGGATGGCGTCCCTGGTCAGGGCCACGCGGTCCAGTTCGGCGTAGTGCGGGGCGGCGTGGCCCGGATACTGTTCGGCGATCACGAGGTCGAAGTCGCGAGCCCACGTCTCGTGGAGGGCCGTCTCCGGTTCCCGCTGGGTCATCTCTACCCTGACCTCCGGGTAGCTGGAGGTCATCCGGGTCAGGGTGCCCGGCATGAGGGCCAGTGCGGCGGACTGGAACACGGCGATCCGCACGGTGCCGGTGACCGTGGTCAGGGACGCTGCCAGGTCCGCCTCGGCCTGCTCCAGGGTCTCCAGAAGCTGGGACGTATGGGCTACGAGGACTTCGGCTTGGGGGGTTAGCTGCACCCGGCGGCCGGTTTTCCGGAGGAGTTCCACCCCGGCCTCCTTCTCAAGGAGTGCCAGTTGCTGGGAAACTGACGATGGGCTGTACTGGAGCGCTTCGGCCACTTCGGCCAGTGTGCCCCGGATCTTCAGTTCGCGCAGCAGTCGCAAACGCCGGACGTCGAGCATCGGTAATCCTTTGGTAATTCTAATGGTTATTACTTAAGAGAATTCACTTTATCTAATGCAATCGGGCTTGCATACTGTTGTCGCTCGGTTACCCCCATCACAGGGTGGATTGATGGGCATCACACCTAAATTAGGAGGCCCTGGTGGCTACACAAGATTTGGCGCGGTCGATCATGCGGCGCAAGCCCATCGACGACATTGAAGAAGAAAACAAGCACAGCGGATTGCACAGGAGCCTGGGGCTCTGGCAGCTGACGGCCATCGGCGTCGGCGGTATTATCGGCGTCGGCATCTTCTCGCTGGCGGGCCTTGTGGCGCATGGCAGTGCGAGCGAGCCCGGCGTCGGCCCGGCGGTGCTCGTCTCGTTCCTGATCGCGGGACTGGCATCCGCTGCCGCGGCACTGTCCTACGCCGAGTTCGCCGGCATGATCCCGCGGGCCGGCTCGGCATATACGTACGGCTACGTTGCCCTCGGCGAGGTAATCGGCTGGTTCATCGGGTGGGACCTGCTGCTGGAGTACATCGCGATCGTGGCCGTGGTGGCCATCGGCATCTCGGGCTACTTCGATGCCTTCCTGTCCGGCATCGGCATCCATATGCCCGCCTGGATGACAGCGACGCCGGATGAGGGAACGGGCGGCATTATCAACCTTCCCGCCATCCTCGTCTGCCTGCTGGTGACCTGGATCCTCTCCCGCGGCACGAAGACCTTTGGGCGCTTCGAGCTGATAGCCGTAGCCATCAAGGTGGTACTGATCCTGTTCATCATCGGCCTGGGCATCTTCTACATCAACACCAAAAACTACGACCCCTTCATGCCCAGCGGTTTCGGGCCCGTGGTGGCTGGCTCCGCGACCGTGTTCTTCGCCGTGTTCGGCTACGACGCCATGAGCACCGCGGCGGAGGAGGCGACGGACGGCAAGAAGCACATGCCGAAGGCGATCATCTACTCGCTGATCATCGCCATGCTGCTCTACGTCGCCGCCACCCTGGTGCTCACCGGAATGCAGCACTACACGGAGATCGACCCCAAGGCCGGCTTCGCCTCCGCCTTCAACAGCGTCGGACTGCCGGTGATCGCAACGATCATCTCCGTGTTCGCGGTCCTGTCCATCCTGACCGTAATGCTGACCTTCCTACTCGGCGTCACCCGCGTCTGGTTCTCGATGAGCCGCGACGGCCTCCTGCCGGGCTGGTTCGCCAAGACGGACCGGCACGGCACGCCGCAGCGCGTGACCTGGATCGCCGGCGCCGCCTCCGCCATCCTGGCCGGCATCCTCCCGATCAAGGCCGTGGCGGACTTGACCAACATCGGTATTCTGGCCGCGTTCGTCGTCGTCTGCACCTCGGTGATCGTGTTCCGCTACAGGAAGCCCGAGGCCCCGCGGACCTTCCGCCTGCCGCTGATGCCCGTCGTTCCCGCGTTCGGCGTGTTCGCCTCGCTGTTCCTGATGTTCCAGCTGCACTGGGAGACCTGGCTGCGGTTCGGCGTCTGGCTCGTGGTCGGCCTGATCATCTACTTCACGTACGGCCGCAAGAACTCGCTAATGAACCCGGACAGCCCGCGGCACGAAGAAATCGTGGAGATGCACCGCCCTCTGGCATAACTACCCCACCTCCCCGTTGCGCTATCACTTATGGCTCCCATCCACAGGTCTTGGGGACCACAAGTGATAGCGCAACGTGGTTGAAAGTTCGGTTTTTCTAACTGGTATTGCTCAGAAAACATCGCTTTATCTTATGAAAATACGGTCGCATACTGATTCATAAGAGGTCCACATCTTGAGAAAGAACGAGTTTCAGCCATGACCAACATCTCCACTGAGTCCGGCGCGACCACCGGCAGCGCCGCGGGCAATGAAGCCGCGCACGCCGCGGTTTCGGAAGGCTCGACGGTCCTTGAAGCCGCAGCCCTGGCCGAGGACACCATCGCGCTGGTGCGCCACTGGCTCACCGAAGCCGCCACGGTTCCCGTCGACGCCTCGGCCGAGCAGCTCGCCGGAGTCCTGAAAGACCCGAACGGCCTGGACTTCACGGTCGGATTCGTCGACGGCGTCGTCCGTCCGGAAGACCTGCAGGTTGCCGCCCGCAACCTCGCCGCCCTGGCCCCCAAGGTCCCGGCGTTCCTGCCCTGGTACATGCGCAGCGCCGTCCGCCTCGGCGGCACCATGGCCCCGGTCCTGCCTCAGGTGGTCATCCCGGTGGCCCGCCGCGTGCTCCGTGAAATGGTCGGCCACCTCATCGTCGACGCCACTGACGCCAAGCTCGGTCCGGCCATCGCCAAGATCCGCAGGGACGGCATCAAGCTCAACGTCAACCTCCTCGGCGAAGCGGTCCTAGGCGAACACGAGGCTTCCCGCCGGCTCGAGGGCACCCATGCCCTGCTGTCCCGCCCGGACGTCGACTACGTCTCCATCAAGGTCTCCTCCACGGTGGCCCCGCACTCCGCGTGGGCGTTCGATGAGGCCGTGGAGCACGTCGTGGAGAAGCTGACCCCGCTCTTCACCCGCGCGGCGTCGTTTGCCGCCGGCGGACAGAAGGCCAAGTTCATCAACCTGGACATGGAGGAATACAAGGACCTGGACATGACCATCGCGGTCTTCACCCGGATCCTGGACAAGCCCGAGTTCAAGAACCTCGAGGCCGGCATCGTGCTCCAGGCGTACCTGCCCGACGCCGTCGCCGCCATGATCCGCCTGCAGGACTGGGCCGCGGCCCGCCGCGCCCAGGGTGGCGCCGCGATCAAGGTCCGCGTCGTCAAGGGCGCCAACCTGCCGATGGAGCAGGTGGAAGCCTCCCTGCACGACTGGCCGCTCGCCACCTGGAACACCAAGCAGGATTCGGACACCAACTACAAGCGCGTCATCAACTACTCGCTGCACCCCGACCGGATCCAAAACGTCCGGATCGGCGTCGCCGGCCACAACCTCTTCGATATCGCCTTCGCCTGGCTGCTGGCCAAGCAGCGCGGCGTGGAATCCGGTATCGAATTCGAGATGCTGCTTGGCATGGCCCAGGGCCAGGCTGAAGCCGTCAAGAAGGACGTCGGCTCCCTCCTGCTCTACACCCCGGTGGTCCACCCGGCCGAGTTCGACGTCGCGATCGCTTACCTGATCCGCCGCCTCGAAGAGGGCGCCAGCCAGGACAACTTCATGTCCGCCGTCTTCGAGCTCAGCGAGAACGAAACGCTGTTCGAGCGTGAGAAGCAGCGCTTCCTCGCCTCCCTCGCCAAGCTCGACGACGAGGTTCCGCCGCCGAACCGCCGGCAGAACCGAGCCCTCCCGGCCGCGCCGCTGCCGCACGATGCGTTCGAGAACACCCCTGACACCGATCCCTCGCTGCCCGCCAACCGCGACTGGGGCCGTGCCATCCTGGGCCGCGTGGCGAGCTCCACGCTGGGCAACGCCGCCGTCGAGGCCGCCACGATCAACGACGAGGCCACCCTGAACGCGGTCATCGCCACCGCCGTCGAAAAGGGCAAGGCCTGGGGCGCACTCTCCGGCGCCGAGCGCGCCGAAATCCTGCACCGGGCCGGCGACGTCCTCGAGGCCCGCCGCGCCGACCTCCTCGAGGTCATGGCATCCGAGACCGGCAAGACGATCGATCAGGGCGACCCCGAGGTCAGCGAGGCCGTCGACTTCGCGCACTACTACGCCGAATCGGCCCGCAAGCTCGACGACGTCGACGGCGCCACCTTCGTCCCGTCCAAGCTCACCGTCGTGACCCCGCCGTGGAATTTCCCGGTCGCCATCCCGGCCGGCTCCACCCTGGCCGCCCTCGCCGCTGGCTCCGCCGTCGTGATCAAGCCCGCCAAGCAGGCCCGCCGCAGCGGTGCCGTGATGATCGAGGCTCTCTGGGAGGCCGGTGTCCCGCGGGACGTCCTGACCATGGTGCAGCTGGGTGAGCGGGAACTCGGCCAGCAGTTGGTCTCCCACCCGGCCGTGGACCGCGTCATCCTGACCGGCGGCTACGAGACCGCCGAGCTGTTCCGGTCCTTCCGCAAGGACCTGCCGCTCCTGGCCGAGACCAGCGGCAAGAACGCCATCATCGTCACCCCGAGCGCGGACCTGGACCTTGCGGCCAAGGACGTGGCCTACTCCGCGTTCGGCCACGCCGGCCAGAAGTGCTCCGCCGCCTCGCTCGTGATCCTGGTCGGTTCCGTTGCCACGTCGAAGCGGTTCCACAACCAGCTGATCGACGCCGTCACCTCGCTGAAGGTCGGATACCCGGAGGACCCGGCGACCCAGATGGGTCCGATCATCGAGCCCGCCAGCGGCAAGCTCCTCAACGCGCTGACCACCCTCGGCGAGGGTGAAACCTGGGCCGTGGAACCGCGGAAGCTGGATGCCACCGGCAAACTCTGGAGCCCCGGCGTGCGCTCGGGCGTCCGGCGCGGATCCTACTTCCACCTCACCGAATTCTTCGGTCCCGTCCTGGGCGTCATGACGGCGGAGACCCTGGAGGAGGCCATCGCGATCCAGAACCAGATCGACTACGGCCTCACCGCGGGCCTGCACTCGCTCAACAGCGAGGAGCTCGGCCTCTGGCTGGACACCATCCAGGCCGGAAACCTCTACGTCAACCGCGGCATCACCGGAGCGATCGTCCAGCGCCAGCCGTTCGGCGGCTGGAAGAAATCCGCCGTCGGCGCCGGCACCAAGGCCGGCGGCCCGAACTACCTCGTCGGCCTCGGCGAATGGGCCAGCAAGCCCAGCACCGCCGCCGTCACCCCGGCCGCTGCCCCCGCCCACACGGGAGTACGCCGGATCGAAGACGCGGCCAAAGGCTTCCTGACAGCCGACGAGATCGCGCCGCTGCAGCGCGCCCTGGCTTCCGATGCCCGGGCCTGGGCCGAGGAATTCGGCACCGCCAAGGACGTGTCGGGCCTGAGCGCCGAACGCAACGTCTTCCGCTACCGCGCCCTGCCCGTCACGGTCCGCCTCGCCGAAGGCGAACCGCTCGCCGGCCTCGTCCGGACCGTGGCCGCCGGTGTCCTCGCCGGGTCCGCCCTCACAGTCTCGACCGCCGTCGAACTGCCCGCCCAGCTGAGCGCCGTCCTGTCCGGCCTCGGCATCGCCGTCACCGTGGAGAACGACGCCGACTGGCTGGCTTCCGCCGGCACGCTCGCCGCGGCAGGCAAGCTGTCCGGCGCCCGGATCCGGCTGATCGGCGGAAACGCCAAGGCACTGGCCGAGGCCACCGGCGGCCGCCCGGACCTGGCGGTCTACTTCCACCCGGTCACCGAAGCCGGACGCGTGGAAATGCTGCCGTTCCTGCACGAGCAGGCCATCAGCATCACAGCGCACCGATTCGGCACCCCGAACCACATCTCGGATGCCCTGATTTAGCCCGAGCGTGCCAGAACTCTAGGCCGGGCGTGCTAAAACGCCGTCGCCGCCGTGCAGCACCGTTGGGTGCGGCGCGGCGGCGATGGCGTTAAGCGCGGAGCCGCCTAGCCGAAGTACCAGCCTGGCGGCACCCACGAGGCCGGGACCGCGTGGGCCGAGAAGTCATCGCAGCCGGAGCAGAAGTAGGTGACCTCGCCGAGCTTGCTGACGGAGCCGTCCCGGCGGTGCGCGGCCGGGATGAAGGTCTCCAGGTAGATGAATTCGTCCGTGCCGCAGCGTTCGCAGAACGGGCTGGCAACAAAATCGGACTCCGCCAAGGTGGCCGGGCGAATTCCCCCGCGGCCCAGGCTGGAGTACTGGGTGGTAGCGGGGTGCTGAATCGTGGCGCCGTGACGCATCGGGGACGTTGCCGGTCGGGCGGACGTAGTCGCGTGGGCGGCGGCCGGTGCGGACAGACGGGGGTGGTTTATGGCTGGCATCATTGTCGGCCTATCCCGAACGCTCTGGCGCCAGCCACAGGGCATCAGCGACGGACAGCGTTCGTTTTTTCGAATCGTTGTCGTGGGCCTCTGCTTGACCTCGGACGATTAATCTTGAGTAGTGTCAGGATAGATGAAGTACCTGCACCGTTCAATGGTCAAGTAAGTACTCCTCGCTACCTGCGTGGTCTGTCAGGTAAGTACGCTGCCCACGTGTGCCGCAGACTAGATCCCGTGGAGTCGATGCCATGGACGGGCCGGCGGGCCGCCCGCGCCTTAGGCCGGGCGCTTCAAAGTCCGGCCCACGATCGCCTGGGTGAGCGCATCGATCACTTCGGTATTGGCCAGGGGATTGCGGATGAGGGTGAAATCGACGTCGCCCACGGGCGGCAGATCGAAGCGGCGGGTAATGATCTTCAGATCCTCCGGGACCAGCGAGAAGGGCATCACGGCCACCCCGATGCCGGCCCGGACGGCGGCCAGCACGCCGCTGATCTGCCGAGTGGTGCAGGTGATCCGCCAGGTCCGGCCGGTGGCCTCAAGGGCGTCGATCGCGAGCTTCCGGCTCAGGCTGGGGGAGGGGTACGCGATCAGCGGCACCGGATCGGCCGGATCCAGCACGGTCTGTTCCAGCCCCACCCAGGCAAAAGCGTCCTGCTGGACCACGGTCCCGTCCTTGGCCCCCGCCACCCATTTCACAAAGACCAGATCCAGTTGCCCCGCGTTGAGGCGCTTGTAGAGCTGGTCGCTCTGGCCCACCGTGAGCTCGAGGTTGATCTGCGGATAGATCTGGCGGAACTCCCGGAGAATGCGGGGCAGCCCGGTGATGGCGAGGTCGTCGGCTGTGCCGAAGCGCAGGCGCCCGCGCATGGCCGATCCGGAGAAATACCGGGCGGCGGCGTCGTGCGCGGCGAGGATGCTCCGGGCAAACCCGGCCATGGCATCGCCGTTGTCCGTCAGCCGCACGTCGCGGGTGTCCCGGGCGATCAGCACGCGCTTGGCGGACGCCTCCAGCTTGCGGACGTGCTGGCTGACGGTGGGCTGCGCCAGGCCGAGGCGTTCCGCGGCCTTCGTGAAACTCAGGGTTTCGGCCACGGCCAGGAAGGAGCGGAGCTGGGCGGGTTCGAACATGTTGGTCTCCCGGATCGGGCGGCTCGGGGCGTGCATTGCGAACGATGTATTGCGTTTTGTAATGCTAGTTATGCGCTGAATAGGCTTCCATAATCTCTTGGGGCCAGCCTAGCGTTAAGTCCATCCCGCTCGCCCGCTCTTTTGAGGACTTTGCCGTGGCACCCTCTCCGCCGCTCGAGGCTAACGCAGCCGCCCTGCCAGACACCATCACCCAACCGATCGCCGTCGTCAACGAGCGCCTGCCGTGGCGCCACACGTTCATCTCCCTGAACGTCCGTAATTTCCGCATCTTCGCGATCGGCCATTTCATCGCCGTGATCGCGCTCTGGATGCAGCGGATCGCCCAGGACTGGCTGGTGCTCCAGCTCTCCGGGTCAGTCACCGCCGTCGGGATCACTGTGGCCCTGCAGTTCCTGCCGTCCCTGTTCCTCGGCCCCTGGGCCGGCATGATGGCGGACCGCTTCGCGAAGCGGAAGATCCTCATGCTGTGCCAGTCCGTCGCCGCGCTGTTGGCGGCAACGCTCGCCGTGCTGGCCCTCAGCCAGCAGATCGAGGTCGCGCACGTGTATGGGATCGCGCTGGTCCTGGGCCTCGTGACCGTGCTGGACCAGCCGGCGCGTCAGGTGTTCGTCAACGAACTCGTGGGTCCCCGCTACCTGCGCAACGCAATCAGCGTGAATTCCACGATCTTCCAGCTCGGCGGACTGATCGGTCCTGCCATCGCCGGGATCCTGCTGACCGCCGTCGGTGCGGGCTGGGCCTTTGCCGCCAACGCCGTGGCCTGCTGCTTCACCGTGTCCATGCTGCTGAGCCTGCGGACGGACCAGCTGCATGTCAGCAGCCCCGTCGCCAAGCGGCGGGGCATGCTGAGGGAAGGGCTGAACTATGCGCTGAGCAAGCCCACCATCTACTGGCCTTGGCTGATGGCCGGGTTCATCGCGGTGTTCGCGATGAGCCTGCCGGTGCTGCTGGCCGCGTTTGCCGACCACGTGTACGACGCCGGTGCCGGCGGCTATGGCCTGCTCAACACCCTCGTGGCACTCGGGGCGCTGGCCGGGGCCATCACCTCGGCCCGGCGGCGCGAACTGCGGCTGCGCTCAGTAGTCCTGGGCGCCGGAATGTACGGCCTCATGTTGTGCCTGGCATCCCTGGCGCCGTCGATGCCCTGGTTCGGTGCGGCGATGGTGCTGGCCGGGTTCTGGTGCCTCATGTTCCTTACCGCCGCGAACCAGCTGGTCCAGGTCAGCGCCAACCTGGCAATCCGCGGGCGCGTCATGAGCCTGTACATCATGGTGCTGATCGGCGGGCAGGCGATCGGCGGCCCGATGATCGGCTGGCTCGCCGAACACGCGAACCCGCACACGGCTGTCCTCATCTCCGGAGGGGTGCCGGTGCTCGCCGCGGCAAGCGTCGCCGTCGTCCTGGCACGGCGGGGGCAGCTCATGCTCAAGGTGGATCTGAAGGACCGGCGCCGGCTGCTGCGGATCGTCCCGAGCCAGGGCCGGCGGCAGGCAGCCGCCGCGTCCTAGCTTTCCGCGCCGATACCGGACAGCCGCGGCGTGGATCCACGCCGCGGCTGTCTTTTTTCGCAGCGGAAAGCACGGAACCGTGCCGAAACCCGGGTCGAGCCGCCGGCGGTACTAACCGGCCAGCGGCAGGTGCGGGTGGTCCGGTTCCCGCTGCTGGAACTGCAGCACGTCCGGGTTCTGGACGACGCCGCCGCGGATTTCGATCGCACGGCGGATGGTCTCGTTCGCGTTCCAGGCTTCGGGGCCGGCAATCACGGTCTCCAGGAACGGCAGGAGCGCCTCGCTGATCTCCCAGCTGGAGGAATCCCAGAGGTAGGACGGGCTGTGGTCCACGGCGTAGTAGTCGATGTGGTCCCCGACCTTGAACATCGGCTTGGCGAACGTGGTGGTTTTCGCCCAGCTGAAGCCCATGCCCTCGTCGCAGGACACATCCACGATCAGGCTCCCGGGCCGGAAAGCGGCCAGGTCCTCCGTGCGCAGGTAGGTCAGGGGCGCGTTGGGGTCCTGCAGGGTGCAGTTGACCACGATGTCGCTCTCGGCGAGGAATGGTGCCAACGGCACGCGCCCGCGCTCGGTGATGACCTCGCTGAGGTACGGCGCTTCGCTGTCGTGGTCGAACTGCGCGATCCGGACCGAGTGGATGGGCGAGCCCACCGCGGCAACACCGCGGTTGGTCAGCACCTGCACGTCATGGACGCCGTGGGCGTTCAAGGCGGTTACCGCGCCGCGGGCCGTTGCGCCGAAGCCGATCACGACGGCGCTCAGCCGGCGGCCGTAGTCCCCGGTGGACCCGGTCAGCGCCAGGGAATGCAGCACGGAGCAGTAGCCGGCGAGCTCGTTGTTCTTGTGGAAGACGTGCAGGCCGAAGCCGCCGTCGCTGGCCCAGTGGTTCATGGCCTCGAAGGCGATGAGCGTGAGTTTCTTGTCGATTGCCAGCTGGGTGATGGCCCGGTCCTGGACGCAGTGCGGCCAGCCCCAAAGGACCTGACCGTCGCGGAGTTCGGCAAGGTCTTCGGGCTGAGGCTTGGGCAAGAGGACGACGTCGGCGTCCGCCAGCAGCTGCTGCCGCGGCGCTATGCGCCCCACGAGGGGCGCGAGGTGCTCGTCCGACACGCCGAAGCGCTCGCCGTAGCCTTCCTCGAGGATCAGCTGCTCCCGGATCTCCGGCGCGATGCGGTCCAGGTGCAGGGGATGGATGGGGAGGCGTCGCTCGTCCGGCTTTCGGGTGCTGGCGAGGATGCCGAGGGTGAGGCGGTTCGGGGACCCGGTCACTTCTTTTTGGGGCTCGCCGTCTTGGCAGCGGTCACTTTGTCGAGGGAGCTGGCCGGCGCTGATGCGGCCCTCTTGTCAGCGCGCTTTTCCTTGATGGATTTGCCGGATTTCTTGGATGCTGCTTGACGGGGGGACTTGTCAGCCATGATTGCTCCTGTAGCGGAACCGAAGAGGTTCCTGACTTCTGACGATACAGGTAGGAACCTAATGGCAGGCCGGAGCGGGGCGGCGTAGCGCCGGAGGCGGAGGGGAGGATTGGAGCGGCTGACGGGAATCGAACCCGCGTATCAAGCTTGGGAAGCTAGCGCTCTACCATTGAGCTACAGCCGCAGTGGGACTGTCCAAAGTGCTGGACTTCTGCCCCGGTGAAACAACGAGATTTACATTACCCCAGTCTGGCGGCGAGGTTGAACACGCCACGTCCGCGCGTTGGCGGATAGGCGGCCGGATCGCCGTCCGCCACGTCTCATAACTCTTCGGACACTCTTGGGCGAAAGCCCGTCACAGGACCCGGTGCGGTGGCCGGTGCTGTCTATCCTGAAATGGTTAGCTGCAGTTCCGGGGAAGCGGGCTACGCCCAATAACCGTCCGCCGAGCAAGGATTTCCGTGGCATTTGCAGAGTACGACGTCGTTATCCGCCGCGATGCCATGAGCGTCTATAACTACCTCATGGACCCTGGCCACCTGCCGCTGTGGCGGGACGGGGTCCGGAGCGTAGAGCTGCTTTCCGGTGCGGCCGGCGCCAAAGGCGCCGTGTACCGGCAGACCATCGCCGGACCGGGCGGACGCCCTGTGGCCGCGGATTTCGAAATCGTCGAGGCGCGGCCGGGCGCGGAAATCCAGTACCAGGTCATCGCCGGGCCGGCCCGGCCGCACGGCGGCTACTACCTGAGCACGGAGGGACCCGGCACACGCGTCCGCTTCGCCCTGAACTGCGAGCCCAAGGGATTCCTGGCCCGGCTGACCAACCCGTTGCGCCGTCGGATGAAGGCTGAGGTCGGCCAGCTCGACCGGCTCAAGTCCATCCTGGAACATATGCCCGCCGCGGAATAGACGGGCCGGGGAAGTAACACTCGGCGTCCGTGCCGGTCCGTGAAGCCGGGTCGGGCGCTGTGCGGTATTTTTGAACCTGTGCTGATCTCTGACCGCGACATTCGAACCGAAATCGACTCCCAGCGGATTGTCCTTGAACCGTTCGACCCGGCGATGGTCCAGCCGTCCTCGGTGGACGTCAGGATCGACAAGTTCTTCCGGCTGTTCGACAACCACAAGTACGCCCACATTGATCCGGCCGAGGAGCAGCCCGAGCTGACCCGCCTGGTGGAGGTGGAATCCGGCGAGCCGTTCATCCTGCACCCGGGCGAGTTCGTCCTGGGCTCCACCTACGAGACCGTGACGCTGCCGGATGACATTGCGGCCCGACTCGAGGGAAAGTCCTCGCTCGGCCGGCTCGGTCTCCTCACGCACTCGACGGCGGGATTCATCGACCCCGGGTTCTCCGGCCACGTCACGCTGGAGCTGTCCAACATGGCCACGCTCCCCATTAAGCTGTGGCCCGGCATGAAGATTGGCCAGCTGTGCTTCTTCCGGCTTTCCTCGGCCGCCGAGCACCCCTACGGTTCGGGGGAGTACGGCAACCGCTACCAGGGCCAGCGCGGCCCGACAGCCAGCCGCAGCCACCTGAATTTCCACCGCACCGACATTTAGGGCCGTTTCCGGCGCAGTCTCAGGCTTACGCTTGCCCCGATGTCCGGACAGCCGGGCGCCGGACCGGGCGGCGCAGCAGCCGGACGACTGGTTCCACGAAACGGGCGGCCAGCGGCCCCGCGATCGCCATGATCAGAACATAGGCCGTGGCGAGGGCCGCCAGATCCGCGGGCACGACACCCGAGGCAACGGCGAGGCCGGCGATGACAATGGAGAACTCGCCGCGCGCGATCAGCGCGGCCCCCGCGCGGAAGCGGCCGGGAATTCCGATGCCGGCCCGTTTGGCCGCCCAGAATCCGGTGATCATCTTGGTGGCTGCCGTCACCAGGGCCAGCAGCAGCGCCCAGCCCAGGACGGGCGGGATGGACCGTGGGTCCGTGTTGAGGCCAAAGACAACAAAGAAGATCGCCGCGAAAAGGTCCCGGAGCGGCTCCAGGATGCGGGTGGCGCTGTGGGCCGTGGCGCCGGAAATCGCGATGCCGAGCATGAACGCGCCTACCGCCGCGGAGACCTGCATGGCGGCTGCGAGCCCCGCCACCAGCAGCGCAGCACCGAGCAGATTGAGCAGGAAGACCTCGGAGTTCTCACTGTGCACGGCTTTGGACACGTGGTGGCCGTGCCGGAGGGCCACTACCAGGACCAGGGTGACGACGGCGAGGGAGATGCCCACGGTCTGCAGGCCCATCAGGAAACTGACTCCGGCCAGAGTGGCGGTCAGGATCGGGAGGTACACGGCCATGGCGAGGTCCTCGAACACCAGGATGGCGAGGACCACCGGGGTTTCCCTGTTGCCGATCCGGCCAAGATCGGTGATGACTTTCGCCGCGATCCCGGACGATGAAATGTACGTCACCCCGCCCATCACCATGGCTCCCACGACGCCCCATCCCAGTATCAGGGCGAGCCCTGCGCCGGGCAGGAAATTGAGCAGAAGGTCCAGGACGCCGGCCTGCCAGGACCGCCGCAGCCCGGTGACGAGCTCGGCCGCCGTATATTCCAGACCGAGCATAAGCAGCAGGAGGATGACGCCGATCTCGCCGGAAAGATGGGCGAACTCGTGCATCCCTTCGAGCTTGACGAGGCCTCCGGCGCCGAAGAACAGACCGCCCACCAGGTAGAGCGGAATAGGGGACATGCCGATCCGCCCGGCCAGTCTGGCCAGCAGGCCGAGACAGAAGACGACAGCCCCCAGCTCGATCAGGGTCAGCGCGAGCGGATCCATCCCGCTTATCCGTTGCGAAGAATGCTGGCCGCCGTGTCCAGGCCTTCTTGCGTTCCGACTGCGACGAGGAGGTCGCCGGGGTGGAGGACGACGTCGGGCCCCGGCGAGGGGAGGACCTCGCCCTCGCGCATGATGGCCACGATTGAGACCCCGCTGCGGGTCCGGATGCAGGCCTTTCCCATCGGCTGGTTGTGGAAGGGGGATTCGGCACTGATTGAGAACTGGCGCGTCACGATGCCCGGGACTTCCCGGTGGGCTTCCGAGAGCTGCATGGCGAGGCGCTGGCCACCCAGGAGGTTGCCCAGGGCGGCGGCCTCGTCCGCCGTCAGCGGAATGGAGGCCTGGCAGGTATCAGGATCGTCCCAGGTCGAAACGATGAGTTCCGTTTGGCCTTCACGGTATTCGACCACGCCGATCCGGCGTCCCGAGGCAGTCATGAAGTCCTTGCGCCGGCCGAGGCCGGGGAGGTCCGTCTCATCCACGTTCATATCTTCAGCCTAGTGCGCGAACCGGAAATTCGGACGCCTCAGGCCGCGGGGACGACCGCGATTTCGGTTCTGTCCGGGGCCTTGACCGGCAGGAGGACGAGCAGGCCCGCAAGCAGCACCACCATGATGCCCAGGATGCCCCAACGCTGGGCCTCGCCGGTGGCCGCGAGGGGGGTGGCGACGGTGATGCACAGGGTAAAAAGGGCCGGAGCAATGAAACTCACAGCCCGGCCTGTGGTGGCGTAGAGCCCGAAGAGCTCGCCGGATTCCCCGTGCGGGGCGAGCCGGGCGAGGTACGCGCGGGAGGACGACTGGGCCGGTCCCACGAAGAGGCACAGGAAGAGACCGAAGATCCAGAAGGTGGTGGTGCCGGCCCAGGCCAGGCCGAGGAATTCGTAGCTTCCGTTGCCGAGCACCAGGATGGCGGTGCCCGCGAGCAGCAGTCCGGCCAGGGACGCGATAATCACGGCCTTCGGCCCGATCCTGTCATCCAGGAAGCCACCGAAAACGGCCCCGACGGCCGCCACGACATTTCCGAAGATCGCGAAGAAGATGACGTCCTTGAGCTCGAAGCCAAAGGTTCCGGCCGCGATCACGCCGCCGAAGGTGAACACGGCGGCCAGACCGTCCCGGAAGATGGCGCTTGCGAGGAGGAAGTAGATGGTGTGCGGGCTGGTCCGGTAGATCGCCTTGATGCGCCGGACCAGCAGGCCGTAGGAGGCGAAGAAGCCCAGCCGCGCGCCCCGTCCGGCGCGCGGCAACTCCGGCACGGCGAAGAGCACGGGCAGGGCGAAAATGAAGAACCACAGGGCCGAAAACACTGCCACAAGCCGGATGTTGAGACTGTCCGCGGTGGAGGCGCCAATCCAGTCGAAGCTGGGCTGGACAAAGAGTTGGAGCACAATCAGCAGCGCCACAATGCCGCCGAGGTACCCCATGCCCCAGCCGAAGCCGCTGACCTTGCCGATGTTCCGCGGGGTGGAAATCTGCGCGAGCATGGCGTTGTAGTTGACGCCCGCGAATTCGAAGAAGACATTGCCCAGCGCAATCAGCGTGACGCCGAGGAGCAGGAATTCCGGCCGCGGGAAGACGAAGAAACACAGCCCGGTCAGGACCGCGACGGCGGCCGTGTTGACCCCCAGCCACAGCTTGCGCCGGCCCCCGGTGTCCGAGCGCTGCCCGGTGACGGGGGCCAGCAGGGCGATGGCCACGCCGGCAACGGCCAGCGCGGCGCCCAGGACCGCCGAGGCTTGGTCCTCGCCGCCGAAGGCCCTGGAGGTCAGGTAGACGGTGAAAACGAAGGTTGTCATGACGGCATTGAAGGCTGCCGAGCCCCAGTCCCACGACGCCCACGCGAGGATCCGACCCTTGTGCGAGACGGGACTTCCCGCTTCCAGTTCCGACGACGGTCGCATGGCCTCGGGGGCGGCGGCAGTGTTCATAGCCAGAATCGTAGCCGCCCAGGACGCCCGCGGCCTGTCCCCCGCGGG
This sequence comes from Arthrobacter humicola, assembly GCF_039531445.1. Lineage (NCBI taxonomy): Bacteria > Bacillati > Actinomycetota > Actinomycetes > Micrococcales > Micrococcaceae > Arthrobacter > Arthrobacter humicola. The sequence continues at coordinate 46,167 of NZ_BAAAQB010000001.1, forward strand.
AGTCCCTGGCGGCTTTTGCTACGAATTATTCAGTGGCCGGCGTCCCTGCCAAAAGAATTTGTACACGCTTGGTAAACTGTCCGCACCGAACCTAACAAATGAACCGCCTGCTCTAACTTGCTGACAATCGAATTTCTGACGTTGCGGAGACACCAGTGATCACAGTCCTTGCCGTGCACTTTGCGGTGGCTGTCGTGGCCCCGCTGCTGTTCCGAAAGTTCGGCAGGAATTCGTTCTATGCCCTGGCCGCGGTTCCCGCGGCCTCCTTCATCTGGCTGCTCCTGCAGCACGATGCCGTTTATTCAGGGGCAGTCAATTCAGACAGCGCGATCGCCGAGGCGATCCCCTGGGTTCCCGCCCTCCAGCTGGAACTCGCGTTCCGGATGGACGCGCTGGCCTGGGTCATGTCCCTGCTGGTTCTTGGGGTCGGCGCGCTGGTGCTGGTCTACTGCGCCCGGTACTTCAAGAACAAGGACGACTACCTCGGCGGGTTCGGGGCCCAACTTCTGGCCTTCGCCGGTGCCATGTTCGGCCTCGTCACCGCTGATGACCTCCTGCTGATGTTCATCTTCTGGGAACTGACCACGGTGCTGTCCTACCTGCTGATCGGCTACGCTCGGACCAGGCTGTCCGCACGGCGCTCGGCGCTGCAGGCCCTCATGGTGACCACGGCCGGCGGACTGGCCATGCTAGTGGGGCTCATCATCCTGGGTTCGACGGCCGGAACCTACCGGATCCAGGCCATTCTGGACATGGCCCCCGCGCTCGTCACCGGCCCCGCGGCAGGCGCCGTGAGCGCCGCCGTCGTCCTGATCCTGATCGGTGCGATCACCAAATCCGCCCTGGTTCCGTTCCACTTCTGGCTCCCCGGAGCGATGGCCGCCCCCACGCCCGTGAGCGCCTACCTGCACGCCGCGGCCATGGTGAAGGCGGGGATCTACCTGGTGGCCCGGCTCGCCCCCGGGTTCGCCGGGATCCCGCCGTGGCTGCCGATCGTGCTGGGCCTGGGCCTGGCGACCATGCTGGTCGGCGGCTACCGGGCCCTCCGGCAAACCGATATCAAACTCATCCTCGCCTACGGCACCGTGAGCCAGCTGGGCTTCCTGACCATGGTGGTGGGCCTCGGCACTCCCGAGGCGGCGCTCGCCGGACTCGCCCTGCTCTTGGCGCACGGATTGTTCAAGGCCACGCTGTTCCTGGTGGTGGGCATCATCGACCACCAAGCGGGGACACGGGACATCCGCAAGCTCTCCGGCGTCTACGGCTCGGCCCGGGCACTGGCGGTCGTAGCGGCGATCGGTGCGGCCTCGATGGCGGGCGTCCCCCCGCTGGCCGGCTACGTCGCCAAGGAATCGGTGTTCGAGGCCTTCATCCAATACAGCTCGGAGTCCGGGACCGGGCCCTGGCTGCTGGGAGGCGTGGTCCTCGGCTCCGTCCTGACCTTCGCCTACAGCGCCCGCTTCATGTGGGGCGCCTTCGCCGTCAAGCCCGGCGTGGAGCCCACGGCATTCAAACCGATCAAACCCGCATTCCTGGCCGCACCGGCAATCCTGAGCCTCCTCACGATCCTGTACGGCCTGTGGCCCGCCGCCGTCGACGGCTGGATCCAGCCCTATGCGGAACTCTTTGTGGACGGCTCCGGCTCCTCGCCCGGCCACCTGGCGCTGTGGCACGGCGTCACCCCGGCCCTGGGGCTGACCGCGGTGACGTTCGCCCTGGGCCTGGCCATGTTCTACGGCCGCAACGCCGTGGCCCGGCTGCAGGCCTTCGTGCCGGGCTGGATCGACGCCGACCGCGCGTACCAGCAGACGATCGGCGCGCTGGACGACACCGCCGTCTGGGTCACCGGCCGGACCCAGCGAGGCTCGCTGTTCTTCTACCTCTCCGTCATCCTGACCGTGGCGTTCGTCCTGCCGCTGACGGCGCTGCTCGTGGCCAACAAGCCGCTCCCGCCCGGACTCTATGTCATCGATCCGGGCTCGCCGCTGCAGCTGGTGGCCGGTGCGGGAGTCGTGATCGGCGCGCTCGCCGCGGTCCGCGCCAACAAGCGGTTCCTGGCCGTCCTGATGGTGTCCGTCACCGGCTACGGCATTGCCCTGATGTTCGCGCTGCAGGGCGCCCCTGACCTCGCGCTGACCCAGATGCTGGTCGAAACGATCATTCTGGTGGCGTTCGTGCTGGCCATGCGGAGCCTCCCCGCGGGGCTGCGGGACCGCACCGGCGGGAAATACCGGGTCATCCGCGTGGTGATCGGCCTGGCGTTCGGCGCCACCATGATCTTCGTGGCCATCTATGCCCTCGGCGCCCGCGTGGCCGAACCGGTCTCCCTGCAGTTCCCGCAGCTGGCCTACGAGGGCGGCGGCGGCCTCAACGTCGTCAACGTGACCCTCGTGGATATCCGCGCCTGGGACACCTTTGGCGAGATCTCCGTCCTGGCCCTGGCCGCCACCGGCGTGGCCAGCCTCATCTTCGTCCGAGGCCGCGGCGACCGCATCCGGACGGCCGCCACAGTCGCGGAAGGGACCGTCGGCCGGTTGACCGGGGCCCGGGGCAGCACCCGGGACGATGCCGCCCTGGCCATGAACCGTCGGTTCGCTGCAGCCACCCGGGACGCCTGGCTGGTGGCCGGCCGGACTCTGGCCCCCGAACGCCGCTCGATCATCTTCGAGGTGGTCACCCGCCTGATCTTCCACTCCATGATCGTGTTCTCCATCTATCTGCTGCTCGCCGGCCACAACCTGCCCGGCGGCGGCTTCGCCGGCGGCCTCACAGCCGGACTCGCCCTGACCATCCGCTACCTCGCCGGCGGCCGCTTCGAACTGCGCGAAGCCACGCCGGTCGGCGCCGGTACCCTGCTGGGAATCGGCCTGGCCACCGCCGCGGCCGCCGGAATGACGCCGCTGCTGCTGGGCGGACAGGTGTTCCAGAGCGCCATCGTCGAACTGTGGCTGCCCGTGTTCGGCGACATCAAGTTCGTCACCTCGACCATCTTCGACATCGGCGTGTACGTCGTCGTGGTCGGCCTGGCCCTGGACGTGCTGCGCAGCCTGGGGGCCGAAATCGACGAGCACTTCGAGGAACAGCCCGAGCCATCCGACGAAGGGCCATCCGACGAAGGGCCGTCCGACGATGGGCCGTCCGATGACGATGAGGGCGGTCTCCCGGCTGAAACAGCCGACGCGGAAACGACAGCCAGGGGGAAAGCATGAGCGTCAATCTGACCCTGCTGACGGTCATGGGGGCCCTGTACGCCTGCGGCATCTACCTCATCCTTGAACGCAGCCTCACCCGGGTCCTGCTGGGCCTCATGCTGCTGGCCAACGCCACCAACCTCCTGATCCTCGCCACCGGCGGGTACGCCGGACTGGCGCCGATCTTCGACAAGACCACCCCCGCCGGGGACTACAGCGACCCCCTCCCGCAGGCCCTGATCCTGACCTCGATCGTGATCTCCTTCGCCGTCACGGCGTTCATGCTGGGTATCATCTACCGGACCTGGGTCCTGGCCCGCCAGGATGAAATCCAGGACGACGCCGAGGACCGCCGCGTCGCGGAAACCCCGAGCTTTGACGCCGAGGACGATTCCGTGATTCCGGTCGAGACCTCGGAGTTTCCGCTGGCGATGATCGGCTCCGACGGCGCCGGGCTGGTGGACACCCCTGTCGGTGGAGGTCCGGGTCCCGGATCCGGCTCCAGCCAGGGAAGCGGTGCGGCCGCGGTCATGTCCGGCGACCGCCCGGTGCGGGCCGAACAGGCCGCCTCCGAAGAACAGCCCGGCTCCCTGAATGTTGACCCCAGACCGGAAGGAGGCGGACAGTGAACATCGCCAGCTTTGCCCCGCTCGCCGTCGTACTCCCCATCCTGGGCGCCGCCCTGACGTTTCTGCTGATCCGCCACTCCCGGGCCCAGCGGGCTGTCAGCATCGCCATCCTGACCGTGACCCTGCTGCTGGAATGCTGGCTGCTGGCCTCCGTTTGGGAGGGCGGGACGGCCGCGGTGAATATCGGCGGGTGGATGCCGCCCTGGGGGATCGTGCTGGTGGTGGACCAGTTCTCCTCGCTCATGCTCGTGGTGTCCTCGGCCGTGAGCCTTGCAGTGCTGATCTACGCAACCGGACAGGGCATGGCCGACGGCGACCGCGACGCGCCGGTCTCGATCTTCCACCCGACCTACCTGATCCTCGTCGCCGGGGTGTCCAACGCCTTCCTCTCCGGAGACCTCTTCAACCTCTACGTCGGCTTTGAGATCCTGCTGACCGCCAGCTACGTGCTCATCACCCTCGGCGGCACGGGACCGCGCATCCGGGCCGGCGTGACCTACGTGGTGGTCTCCGTGGTGTCTTCGGTGCTGTTCCTGATCGCGATCGCCATGATCTACGGGGCCACCGGAACCATCAACATGGCGGACCTCGCCATCAAGCTCGGGGACCTGGACCAGGGCACCCGGACGCTGCTGCACGTCATGCTCCTGGTGGCCTTCGGCATCAAAGCCGCCGTCTTCCCCCTGTCTTTCTGGCTCCCCGACTCCTATCCCACCGCGCCGGCCCCCGTCACCGCGGTGTTTGCCGGGCTGCTGACCAAGGTGGGTGTCTACGCCATGGTCCGCACGGAGACGCTGCTCTTCCCGGGGGATGCACTCAACGCCCCGCTCATGGTCGCGGCGCTGCTGACCATGGTGGTGGGAATCCTCGGCGCCCTGGCCCAAAGCGACATCAAGCGACTCCTGTCCTTCACCCTCGTCAGCCACATCGGCTACATGGTGTTCGGCCTGGCCATGTCCACGGTGGCCGGGTTGGGCGCCGCGGTGTTCTACGTGGCCCACCACATCACCATCCAGACCAGCCTGTTCCTGGTGACCGGCCTGATTGAACGCCGGGGCGGCAGCTCGTCCATGGACCGCGTCGCCGGGCTGGCCAAGCTCTCCCCGGTCCTGGGCGTGCTGTTCTTCATTCCGGCCATGAACTTGGCCGGCATCCCGCCGTTCTCGGGCTTCCTGGGCAAACTGGGGCTCCTGCAAGCGGGCATCGAACTCGGGACGCCGCTGGCCTACGCACTGGTGATCGGGGGAGTGCTGACCAGTCTGTTGACCCTGCTGGCGATCGCCAGGGTCTGGAACCGGGCGTTCTGGCGCAAGCCCGAGGACGCGGAACACCCCGATCCGGTGCTCCTGGCCGCACCGGAGGATTCCGCGACCGGAGACCGGGCCGGCCGGACCAACGTGACCCTCCTGCCGCGCACCATGGTGGGCTCCACCCTGGGCCTGGTGCTCTTTGGCGTGGCCCTGACCGTCTTTGCCGGGCCGTTGTTCAAGGTCGCGGACCAGTCCGCCCACGAGATGCTGGACAGGTCCGCCTACATCCACGCCGTGCTTGGCGAGGACGCCCCGGTCCCGCCGGTGCCGTCGGCGGTCCGGCCCGGCCAGCAGCAGGGCGGCGGGAAATGAACCGGAAAAGGATCTCCCTGCGCCAGGAACTGCCGCTGCTGGTGTGGCTCGTGTTTGTCTGGGGTGCCCTGTGGCAGAACTTCAGCCCCGGCAACCTCCTCTTCGGCGCCCTCATCGCCGTGGTCGTGGCGCGGGTTTTCTACCTGCCCCCGGTGGAACTCGGCGGCCGCTTCAATGTGCTCCGCGCCGTCCCCTTCGCCGTCGTCTTCCTCGGAAAAGTCGTCGCGGCCAGCTTCCAGGTCCTCTACCTCGCCGTGGTCCGCGGCCCGGACGTGGTCAGCGCAATCGTCGCCGTGCCGCTGCGGAGCCATTCGGACCTCCTGGTGACGGCCACCGGGCACGTGATCTCGCTGATTCCCGGATCACTCGTGGTGGAGGTGGACAGGTCCACGTCCACCCTCTACATTCACGGCATCAACGTCCGCAACGCCCAGGACGCGGCCAAGCTGCGCAAGGAAGTCCGCGACACCGAGGCCGGGCTGATCAGGATCATGGGGACCAAAGAGGAACTGTCCGCACTTGCCCAGGAGGCCGCCGCATGATGCAGATCGTCCTGACGGTGACAGCCGTCGTACTTTCCCTGGCCGCCGCGGGGGCGATCATCCGGATCGCGCGGGGCCCGTCGCTGCTGGACCGGGTGCTGGCCGCCGACGTGCTCCTGGCCATCTTCGGTGCGGCCCTGTGCATCGACATGGCCGCTAACCGGCACCTGAACAACCTGATGCTGCTGGTGGCTATTTCCCTCATCGGGTTCGTCGGCTCGGTCACCGTGGCCAGGTTCGTGGCCGACCGGAGGGAGAACGTCCGTGAATCCTGAAACAGTGATCGACGCCGTCTCTGCCGTGTTTATGGTGGTCGGCGCCCTGATGTCCCTCGGCGCGGCCGTCGGACTGCTGCGGTTCCCGGACCTCATGAGCAGGATGCACGCCGCCACCAAACCGCAGGTCCTGGGGCTCTTCCTGCTCCTGGCCGCCCTTGGCCTGCAGATGCGCACCTGGTGGGTGTGGCCCGTCCTGGTGGTGGCGTGGCTCTTCCAACTGCTGACCGTCCCAGTTTCAGCCCACATGGTGGGGCGGGCCGGCTACCGCACCAAGCACCTGCACCCGGAACTGCTGAGCGCCGACGAACTTGAGGCCGTTGTTCAGAAGGCCGCCCGGCAGGCGGCTGCCCGCCATGGAACGGACGACGACGCCAATCGTTGAGGGTGGACCGATACGAAAATAGTGGCGGCCGCGCGGCTGCTTGCGTGCCAGAATCCTCACATGACCAAGGAACGCAGTGAACTGAAGAGCATCGGATACGAGATCTTCATCGGTATCCTTTCGATCCTGTCGATCGTGAATCTCTTGCTCTTGTATGCCGTGCAGGAGAAGTCCCTCGACACCGTACTCACCGTGATGAACTCCGTTTTCAGCGCGATCTTCGTCGCCGACTTCCTTTACCGGATCTTCACCGCGCCATCGGCGGGCGCCTATTTCTTCAAGCACTTCGGCTGGGCCGACCTCTTGGCGAGCGTGCCTGTGGCGCAATTCAAGATCCTGCGCATCTTCCGGCTGATCCGGGTGTACCGCCTGCTCCGCGATGTCGGCATCCGCACGATCGGCCGCGCGCTGAGCAAAGATCGGGCTGGCAGTTCCCTGTACATACTGCTGCTCATGGGCATATTGGTGCTGGAATTCGGAAGCCTCTCGGTGCTCCGCGTCGAGCAGGGCGCCCCGGGGGCCAATATCAGGACCGCTTCGGACGCCCTCTGGTACACGATCGTCACGATCTCGACAGTCGGATACGGAGACCAATATCCGGTCACGGATGCGGGCCGTATTATCGGGGCAGGCATCATTGTCATCGGTGTCGGCATCTTCGGTACGTTCACCGGTTACCTTGCCAACTTCTTCCTGTCGCCCAAGAAGAAGGAACCCGCGCCGCCCGTTGAGTCGGCCGACACGGGTACGGTCGAAGGACTCCGCCTGCGCCTCGAAGAGTCCGAAGCCAAGCTCACCGAGATCAGGAAGCTGCTCGTCGAGCCAAGCTAGTCAACGTCCTTGAAACGCCCTCGTTAGACGACGTCCTGGGTCTTGGCGAAGCGGGTGATCGCGCGCTGGGTGCCGCGGTTGGCGAGCACCTGGATGACGGTGCTGACCGCGGCCGAGATCAGCGCGAACGCCAATGCGTGGTGCAGCGTGGTGGGGACGTCGTCGTTGTCCGTGGGCGGCTTGCTGCCCGTGGACTTCTCCCAGACGGTGTCAACGAGCTTGGCACCGGCGTAACCGGCCAGGAGGCTGACGCCGGTGCCGAGCAGCTTGATGAAGAGGTTCATTCTTCGTAACTCCTTAGGGGAGGAAACAGGGCTGCCCCTAGCCTAGCGTTCCTTGCCCGGGCATCCGGACAGGGCCAACGCCCCTGTATTGCCTCGCCCGCCGGACGTACTTTTGAGCATGGAACAGCCCCGGACCCGCCCGCTCGGCCATGCCCGGGGCGCCGCGGCGGACAGTCAGAGCTGGCGGCAACTCTACTTCTGGGCCGGAATCTCCGCCGTCGCGTTCGTGGCGTTGTTGATCGTGGCAGTGGTTCTGGACGCCATTGCCCCGCCACCGATCCACGGCGGTGCCGAAACCCTCGAGTTCATCGCCGGGCACAAGGCGGCCTACGTCGCCGAACAACTCCTGTGGACCGTGCCCAACATTCTTCCGGTTCTGGTATTCGTGACCCTCTTCGTGGCACTCGCCCCGCTGAACAAGAGCCTGGCCCTCATGGCCACGGTGATCGGCGCCCTGCCGTGGGCGCTGTTCCTGGCCGTTCCGGTCACGAGCCGCGGATCGATGATCCTGGTCAATCTCAGTGACAGCTACGCGAACGCGATCGGCACCGCCGGGGCCGATGCCCGGCTCCGCTATGCCGCCGCGGCGGAGGCGCTGATCGCCGAGAACAACACGCCTGCCGCCGTCGGCGTCCTGTCCGCGCTCGGCATCCTGCTGATGTCGCTGACCATGCTCAAGGGCGTGCTGCCCCGTGCGGTGGCCTGGCTCGGGGTGGCCGCGGGCGCGGTTGGCGTGGTGGCGGAGGTACTCCGTTTCGCCGTTCCGGAGGTCTACCTGGTGTACGGCATCCTGATGTGGGCCTGGTTCACGGCGGTGGGGATTGCGCTGATCCGGCTGTCCCGGAGGACGCCGCGCGCGGACGGCGCCGCCGCCTAAGCTCCCGGCGTGAGGACCGTCCGTAAAGCCTCGACCACGAGGTCGTGGTCTGCCTTCTGCGGCAGCCCGGAGACAGTCACGACGGCTACGGCACCGGTGCCGCGCACGTAGATGGGGAACGCTCCGCCGTGGGCGGCGAACTCCATCTGATCGAACCAGGCGTTGTCCTCGATCCTTCCGCCGGCAGCGCGGGCCCGGAGGCCCACCAGCAGGGACGGGACCTCGTAGCGCTGGGCCGTGCGCTTCTTGGCGTTGATCCAGCGTTCGTTGTCCGGAGTGGCGCCGTCCAGCGCCGCGTGGAAGAGCACCTGCTCGCCCTTGGTGATGTCGACGGCGATGGGCAGCGAGCGTTGCCTGCCCAGTTCGACCAGGAGCAGCCCGAGGTCCAGGGCATCGTCCTTGCTGAACGATGCGAACTGGAGCGCATCCATTTCGGCCAGCACGCCGCCAATGAGCGCCGCCAGGGAACCGTGCGGTTGCGGCTCGCTCGAGTCCGGGTCGTACTCGGAGGAGGGATCTGGCGTGGCCGGTGTGTGCGTCAAAATGGTCCAGCTTTCCGTGGGCGACAAGGCCGCCCGCTCGCGGGTCCGGGGGCCGACACGTCGACTCTACCAAGCGGCTCTTCCCGGCCGCGGGGAGCGCCTGGGGCAGGCCGCGGATTGTGACAGCACTCCACTGATAACCCGGGCCGTTCGGGTGTAAACTGAGCCAGCCCACAAGGGCGAAATAATTACGACAGGGGAGCGCCGCCGTCGGGCATCGCCGGAATAGTCCGGGGAAACCAGTGGTGGGCGCTGAGAGTGCGGACAGCCGCAGACCCTCGAACCTGATCCGGTTAGTACCGGCGCAAGGGAGTCGAGTTCTCAGGGTGCGCGGAGGGCGGCGGAAGCCGAGGCCGGCCGGAGCACCCTCCCCTCCTGTTCCTCAGGAGGACGACATGACAGATATTTCAGCACAGCATGGTTCCAGCAGCCGTTCATCGGCCCGGCGCACCTACAACTGGCGTGTGGTGGACATTGTGGTTGCCGCCTTGATCGCCGTCGCCGGGGGCGTCATCTTCTGGGCCTGGGATCAGGGCGCGAACCTGATTTCCACCCCGGTCAACGCGATCTACCCGCCGCTCAGCGGACTCTACGCCGGCGGATGGATGATCCCGGCAGTGCTCGGCATGCTCATCATCCGCAAGCCTGGGGCAGCCCTCTTCTGCGAGACGGTGGCGGCCACGGGCGAGCTGATCATGGGCTCGCAGTACGGCACCACGGTCCTGATCTCCGGAGTGCTGCAGGGCCTCGGCGCGGAACTGGTGTTCGCGGCCTTCCTCTACAAGAAGTTCAACCTCCCGGTGTCCCTCCTGGCCGGAGCCGGCGCGGGCCTCTTCTGCGGCCTGAACGACTCCTTCCTGCCGTGGGGCTGGAACATTGCCTACGAAGCCGGCGACAAGCTCGCCTACATCGTCTTCACCACCATCTCCGGCGCCGTGATTGCCGGCGGACTGTCCTGGCTCGCCACCCGCGGCCTGGCCAAGACCGGCGTGCTGGGCTCCTTTGCCTCCCGCAAGGCCGCCACGGAGCCTGTCTTCTCCTGAACCACGTTCCTGCACCCACTCCGGAACGGCCCTCTTGGAATTGCACAGGCGACTCATGACATCTTCACCAGGCGTACGCCCGGCCGCCGTCACAGCCCGCGGCTGGGGCTGGCGGCACGCCGGAAGGCTCCGGCCTGCGGTCAGCGGACTTGACCTGGACATCCGGCCGGGGGAGCGCGTGCTCCTGCTGGGCCCGTCCGGCGCCGGCAAATCGACGCTGCTCCACGCCCTAGCGGGTGTGCTCGGGGACAGCACGGCGGGGGAAGCCGGCGACGCCGAAGAATCCGACGAGTCCGGCAGCCTGCTGATCGATGGCGCTGTGCCCCGGGCGCAGCGCGGCCGCGCCGGGCTCGTGCAGCAGGACCCGGAAACCCAGGTGGTGCTATCGCGCCTCGGCGACGACGTCGCCTTCGGCGCCGAAAACCTCTCTGTCCCGGCCGGGGAGATCTGGCCGCGGGTCCGCGAGGCGCTCGACGACGTCGGGCTGGGCTGGCTGCCGCTGGACCACCCGACGTCGGCGCTGTCCGGCGGCCAAAAGCAGCGCCTGGCGCTCGCCGGGATCCTCGCGATGCGGCCGGGGTTGCTGCTGCTCGACGAGCCCACCGCCAACCTGGATCCCGCCGGCGTCCTGGAAGTCCGCGATGCCGTTGGCCGCTGCCTGGACAAGACCGGCGCCACCCTGGTGGTGGTGGAGCACCGTGTGGCTGTCTGGAAGGACCTCGTGGACCGGATCGTGGTGCTGCAGCCCGGGTCCGCCACGGACTCCGCGGTCCTGATTGACGGGCCGCCGGACCAGGTCCTGGCCGAGGCGCGGGACATGCTCATCGGTGCGGGCGTCTGGGTGCCCGGCTACGTGCCCGCAACACGTACCCGGACCGCCCCGGCCTCCGGGCAGCTCCTGCTCTCATCGGACGCCCTCGCGGTCTCCCGCGAGCGGCCGCGGCGGGCTGGACTGCGCCAGGGTTTCCGCACGATTGCGCCGCGCCCCGTGCAATCCGGGGTCATGGCCCGGGTCCGCGCCGGAGAGGCCTTGACCATCACCGGGCAGAACGGTTCGGGCAAGTCGACCCTGGCACTGACGCTCGCCGGCCTCCTGCGCCCCGTGGCGGGGACGGTCTCCGCCACGACGGAACTCAGTGGTTGCGCCAATGGTCGCGTAGGCGATGGCGCCGGGACCGACCCGTACCGGTGGAAAGCCCAGCAGCTGATCGCCAGGATCGGGACCGTGTTCCAGGAACCCGAGCACCAGTTTGTCACCGGCAGGGTCCACGATGAACTCATGTTCGGGCCCCGCCACCTCGGCTACGGCGAGGACCGTGTGGACGAGCTCCTGGAGCGGCTGCGGCTGACGGAGCTCGTGGACGCCAACCCCTACACGCTCTCGGGCGGCGAGAAACGGCGCCTCTCGGTGGCCACCGTGCTGGCGGCGCACCCGCAGGTACTGGTCCTGGACGAGCCCACGTTCGGCCAGGACGCCAACACCTGGGCCGAGCTTGCCTCGTTCCTCTCTGAACTTCTCGATGCCGGCACCGCCGTCGTCTCCGTGACGCACGACGCCGAATTCAGCGCCGTCCTTGGCGGCACCGAACTGCGCCTCCACGGCCGGGACGCCGCCGGGTCGGGGGCCGTCAACGCCGCCGGCCCGGACCGGGACCTGCCGGAGGCGGCCGCATCATGAGGGACGAACTGAGCGTCCGCGGCAACCATGCGCTGCTGACCCGCGCCAACCCGCTCGCGAAGTTCACGGCGGTCACCATGGTCACCCTGGTGCTGGCTCTGTCCATCGACTGGGTCTCTGCCTCGGTGGCGCTGGCCTTCGAACTGATGCTTCTGCCGCTGGCCGGGCTGACCGTTGCCCTGCTGTGGCAGCGCGGCTGGCCGCTGATCCTCGCGGCGGCGCTCGGCGGCTGGAGCACCGCCATCCTGGCGCCCGACGCCGGAGCCGTCCTGTTCGACGCCGGGATCTGGTCCATCAGCGCCGGCTCCCTGCAGCTCGGGATCGGTTTCATGCTCCGCGGGCTCGCGATCGCCCTGCCTGCGGTGCTGCTGATGAGCTGCACCGACCCCACGGACCTGGCCGACGCCCTGGCCCAGAACGCGAAACTGCCGCACCGGTTTGTCCTGGGCACCTTGGCCGCCATGCGGCTCGTGGGAATCATGGCCGAGCAATGGCAGACCATCGGGATGGCCCGGCGCGCCCGCGGCGTGGGCTCAAGCGGCAACCCCTACCAGCGCTTCCGCGCCACCATGGGCCAAAGCTTCGGCTTGCTGGTCCAGGCGATCCGGAGCGCGTCCCGGCTCGCGGTGACCATGGAGGCCCGCGGGTTCGGCGGCGCGGCGCGGACCTGGGCCAGGCCGTCCACGTTCAGCGGACTCGACGCCTGGGTGCTTTTGGGCGGGCTGGGCATTGCGGCAGCCGCCGTCGCGGCAGCCCTCGGCGCGGGCACCTGGAACCTCGTCTTCCTCACCCGCCAGTAGCCGCGGCAGCGTCCGGCGCGCCTGCGCGCTGCCGCTTGTCACAGCGCCGCCGCGCCGGTTATCGCATGATGCGGGTAGGCGTGTGAGATTGGCGCCATTCCGGCGGCAAATACCGGGTGCGGTAGATCATGCGTGATATTTTCGGGACATGACTCAACAGACTGCTGAACATGTCGGCCTCCTGCTCCGCGAGGCCCGCGGGGACAAGGGCTGGACGCAGGGACAACTCGCGGCCGAGCTCGGCACCAGCCAGAGCGCCATCGCCCGGATGGAGCAGGGCAAGCAGAACCTGAGCCTGAAGATGATCCAGCGGCTGGAGACTATCGTCGGGCACAGCATCGTCAAAGTGGGCCGGCCCCAGATGACCCACCTCCGGGTCGAGGGCGGTCGCACGCTTTCCGGCGCGGTGGACGTCAACAGCAGCAAGAACGCCGGCGTCGCCCTTTTGTGCGCCAGCCTCATCAACCGCGGCACCACCACCCTGCGCCGGCTGGCCCGGATCGAGGAAGTCAACCGGATCGTCGAGGTGCTGACCAGCATCGGCGTCGAATGCACCTGGCTCAACGCGAACGACCTCCAGATCCGCCGCCCCGCTGTCCTGGACCTCGCATCCATGGATGTGGAGGCGGCCCGCCGGACCCGCAGCGTCATCATGCTCCTGGGCCCGCTGCTGGACGAGGCCGACACCTACCGGCTGCCCTACGCCGGCGGCTGTGACCTCGGCACCCGCACCGTGCAGCCGCACATGCAGGCGCTAAGCCAGTTCGGGCTCAGCGTGGACGCGAAGTCCGGGTTCTACGCGGTCCAGGCACCGCCGTCGGACAGCCACGACCGCTCCTTCGTGCTCAGCGAACGCGGTGACACCGTCACCGAGAACGCCATCATGGCCGCCGCGCACCGCCGCGGCACCACCATCATCCGCAACGCCAGCCCCAACTACATGGTGCAGGACCTCTGCTTCTACCTGCAGATGCTCGGGGTGGAGATCGACGGCGTCGGCACCACCACGTTGAAGATCACCGGCCGCCCGTCGATCGACGTCGACATCGAATACTTCCCCTCCGAGGACCCGATCGAGGCGATGAGCCTCATCACCGCCGGCATCGTGACGAACTCGGAAGTCACCATCCGCCGCGTCCCGATCGAGTTCATGGAAATCGAGCTGGCGACCCTGGAACAGATGGGCCAGCGGCTCGAAGTGTCCGGGGAGTACTTTGCCCGCAACGGCCGCACCCGCCTGGTGGACGTCACCACCAAGCCTTCGGAACTGCGGGCGCCGGAAGACAAGATCCACCCCATGCCCTTCCCGGGCCTGAACATCGACAACCTGCCCTTCTTCGCCGTGATCGCGGCCAACGCCCACGGCCAGACGATGATCCACGACTGGGTCTACGAGAACCGGGCCATCTACCTGACCGAGCTGAACAAGCTGGGCGCCCAGGTGCAGCTGCTCGACCCGCACCGGATCTACGTCAACGGGCCCACCAAGTGGCGTGCCGCCGAGGTGGGCTGCCCGCCGGCCCTGCGCCCCGCGGCCTGCCTGCTGCTGGCCATGCTCGCGGCTCGCGGCGTCTCGGAACTGCGGAACATCTACGTCATTGAGCGCGGCTACGAAGATCTGGCCGAACGGCTCAACACCATTGGCGCGAAGATCGAGTATTTCCAAGACTGATCCCAAGCAACGCGAGGTCTGATCGCGCCCGTCCGCAGGGGGATGGGCGCGAAGTGACCCGGCGTTGACGTAGGGCGTGTCGGCGGTTCCTGACGCACAATAGATTTATGCGCACCTTCGGCGTGGAGGAAGAACTGCTGATAGTCGACCCGGAATCGGGCCGGCTGCTTGCCCTCGCCGACCTCATGCTGGCCAGCCTGCTCCCGCCGAAGCAGGACGCCGCCCAGGTTCTCCCGGGGCAGCAACCGGTCCACGAGGGCGGCGCCGACTTCAGCTACGAGCTCAAGCTCGAACAGATTGAGACCCAGACCCGGCCGTGCCTGGACTATAGGGAACTTCTTCGGCAGCTCAGGCAGGGCCGGGCCTTGGCAGACCAGGCCGCCCGCGTGCACGGCGGCCGAGTCGCGGCCTTGGCCACCTCGCCCCAAGGCGCCGCCACGCACCTCACCCAGAATCAGCGGTACATGACCATGCAGGAACGCTTCGGGCTCACGGTCCGGAACCAGCTGACCTGCGGCCTCCACGTCCACACCTTTGTGGAATCGCCGGAGGAGGGCGTGGCCGTGATGGACCGGATCCGCGACAAGCTTGCCGTCCTGATCGCCCTCAGCGCGAATTCCCCGTACTGGAACGGCGCAGAGACAGGGTTCGAAAGCTACCGCACCCAGGCCTGGAACCGCTGGCCGGGCTCGGGCCCCACGATGATCTTCGGCAGCCTGCCCGTCTACCGGCGGCTGGTGACCCGGCTGGTGGAAAGCAATGTCCTGATGGATGAAGGGATGATCTATTTCGATGCCCGGCTGGCCCGGCTGCATCCCACCGTGGAGGTCAGGGTCGCCGATGTCTGCCTGCGGGCCGAGGATGCGGCGCTGATCGCCGTGCTGGTGCGCGCCCTCGTGGAATCGGCGTCGCGGGAATGGAACGACGGCGTCGAGCCCGCCCCGGTACCCACGTTACTGCTGCGGATGGCCGCATGGCAGGCCAGCAACTGCGGACTGCGCGGGCAGCTCCTGGACTTTGGAACTTTCACCCCTGCCCCGGCCGCCGACGTCGTCCGGGCACTCGTGGACTTCGTTGCCCCGGTCCTTGAGGAACAGGGCGAGCTGGACCTGGTGCGCGCGGGCGTCGAGCGGATCCTGGCGGAGGGCACGGGCTCGCAGCTGCAGCGGGAGCCGTTCCGCGCCGGCGGGCTGGCCGCCGTCGTCGAACGGGCCGTCGAAGTGACGACGCAAGGGGACGCCGGCGGAGAGCCAGCCGGGCACGAGCCATCCCTGGGCCGGGTGCGCCGGGGCTAGACCTGCTTGAGCGCCTGGCCGAGGTCGCGGATCAGGTCCTCGACGTCCTCCAGGCCGACTGAAAGCCGCACCACGCCGTCGCTGAGCCCGATTGCCGCGCGGCCTTCCGGGCCCATGGCGCGGTGCGTCGTGGTGGCCGGGTGCGTGATGAGGGACTTCGAATCACCGAGGTTGTTGGAGATATCGATGATCCGCAGCGCATCCAGGAGCGCGAAGGCGGCCTCCTTGGCGGTGCGGCCCGGGGACGGCGAGAGTTCCAGCGTGAGCACGGTGCCGCCGGCCTTCATCTGCTTCGCCGCGAGATCGTACTGCGGGTGGGAGGGCAGCAGCGGGTACTTGACCCAGCTGACCGCGGGCTGCTGCTCAAGCCAGCCGGCCAGCCGCAGGGCGGAGGCGGAGGAATGGTTGACGCGCAGGGCCATGGTCTCCAGGCCCTTGGTCAGGACCCAGGCGTTGAACGCGGAGAGCGAGGGGCCGGTGTGCCGCATGAGCTGCTTGACGGGCCCGTCGATGAATTCCTTGGTCCCCAGGATTGCCCCGCCGAGCACGCGTCCCTGTCCATCGATGTGCTTGGTGCCGGAGTAGACGATCACGTCGGCCCCGAGGTCTCCGCAGCGCTGCAGCAGCGGGGTGGCGAAGACGTTGTCGACCACCACCGTGGCGCCGGCCGCGTGTGCCAGTTCGCTCACGGCGGCGATGTCCACGATCTCCTGCATCGGGTTCGACGGCGATTCGAAGAAGACCGCCGTCGTCGGCTCGGACAGCGCAGACTTCCACTGCTCGAGGTCCGGACCGTCCACGAAGACTGTCTCGACGCCCCAGCGCGGCAGGATCTCGTTGAGGATCACAAAGCACGAGCCAAACAGCGAGCGGGCGGCGACCACCCGGTCGCCGGCCCCCAGCAGCGCGCCGAGGGCGGTGAAGACGGCGGACATGCCGGACGCCGTCGCAAAGCATGCCTCGGTGCCCTCGAGCAACCGCAGCCGCTCCTGGAAGGTTGCGACGGACGGGTTGCCGTAGCGGGAGTAGACGAAGCGCTCGTCCTCCCCGGTGAAGGCGCGCTCGGCGGCGGCCGCGGACTCGTAGACGAATCCTGAGTTGAGGAAGATCGGCTCGGCGGTTTCCTGGAAGCCTGTACGGTCAAGGCCTCCGCGGACGGCCTGGGTGTCGGCCGCCCATTCGGCGGCGTCGGGATTGAAAGTCACTTAAATCTTTCCGAGGTTGGTGGGCAGGCCGCGGTTCTTCCAGCCGTTGACGGTG
The DNA here is from genome assembly GCF_039531445.1 of Arthrobacter humicola. Lineage (NCBI taxonomy): Bacteria > Bacillati > Actinomycetota > Actinomycetes > Micrococcales > Micrococcaceae > Arthrobacter > Arthrobacter humicola. The sequence continues at coordinate 63,093 of NZ_BAAAQB010000001.1, forward strand.
CGTTCGCCAAAGCGGTCGGTCTCGCCTTCGAAGCCCTCAAGGACGTTGTAGGAGGTGTAGCCGGCCTGCGTCGCGGTCGTCGCTGCGGCGATCGACCGGGCGCCGGAGCGGCACAGGAATACGAGCTCGACGGCGGTGTCCTCGGGCGCCTGGCGCTGGAGCTGTTCCACGAAGTGCGGGTTGGGCACCCCGCCGGCGAGGGTCCACTGGATGAAGAGAGGATCGTTGTCCGTGGCCTTCGTATCCGGGATGCCGATGTGGGCCCATTCGGCCTCGGTCCGGACGTCCACCAGGATGGCGCCGGCCTCCAGCTTGGCCCACGCCTCGTGCGGGCTGAGGTCTCCGGCGTAGCTCATGCGTGGCCCTCGAAGGCGTCTTCGGCACCAAACTCGTCACTGTCGAGTTCATCCACGGCGTTGGCCACGGCGGCGTCTGCGCTCGCAATTGCGGCCGGCAGGACCAGGGCCTGCGCCACGATCACCGTGCTGCCGTTGAAGGTGGCGGCGGGGCTTCCGTGCAGGACATAGCCCTCGGCCAGGGCGGCCGACACGCGCTCACAGAAGGCGCGGTCGTCGGCGCCGGTGAACAGGCGGTAGGCCAGTTTGTCCTCGCCGGCGGGAGCTGCGGCGGGGGCTGTGCCGGGGGCGGCTGCTGTACCGGGTACAGCGGGTATGGATGTGTCGGGCACGACGGATCTCCTCTTTCACGCTTGCAGCTCGAATGGTCGATATGCCGAGTATTCACCTGAGGCACCCCGCCGCGAAAGGGAGGGTTGCCGACCGGCCAGTCAGGGCTTGGCACCGGTTCTCATTACTCCCCAAAAACGTAACACTTACGACGCCGGCCCGCACCGCCGCCGTCGTCATGTTCCGTAACCGGACCGCGTTTCCGCGGGGTGACACACGCGGCGGACTGAGAAATCAGAGTTGCGGGGTGAGAACCGGGTGCGGCGCCAAGGCGAGTAGTAGCGGGCTCCAGTTTCGGGTACTGCCCACTCGTGTCCGCCGGGAGTTTGCGCAGTCTACTGAGGGGATCGGACTGACACGTCGGCCCGTCCCACGTTTTCTGTGGATCAAGTTATCTCTGCGTGCAGTTGTCTGTCCCTCAATTTTTGTCTGAATCGGTGGCCCGAACCGCCGGAGCCGCAGCCGCGGCCCTGCGGGTGACGGCGGAATGGAGCAACCGTGGGCCCGCGCATACTGGTTACTGGCATTGCAGGCGCCGCCGGCCGGGCCGTCGCGGCCCAGCTAGCAGCCCGCGGCATCCCGTGCCTCGGCTCCGACGCCCGCGACGTCACCCGGCAGGGCGAGGACGCCACCACCGCAGCGGCAGTCAGGCTCCTGCCGGCGACGGACCCGGACATGGTCCTGGACCTGCGCCGGCTGGTGGACCGGGAAGCCATCAACGTCATCATTCCGACCCTCACCGTGGAACTCCCGGTCCTGGCTGCGGCCCGCGCCGGATTCGGCCGGGACGTGCGGATCATCGTCGGCGACCCTGCCGCGGTGGCCCTCGCCAACGACCACCTGTTCACCGCATGGGCGTTGCAGGCAGCCGGCATTCCCGTCCCGCGTTTCGGGGTTCCGGGCGACCTCGCCGCCGCGCCGGCGTCCCTGGCCGACCTCAACGGTCCCGTCGTCGTCAAGCCGCGAACTTTCAAAGGCACCCACGCCGTCCACCTGCTGGCCGGGACCGGCTCCGTCAGCTGGAAGAACCTGCCGGCCGGGCAGCTGGTCCAGGAGTTCATCCCGGGCGCCGACTACGTGGCCCTGGTGTTCGGCACGCCGCCCCGCAACGCGATGGCGCCGGTGGCCGTGGTCCTTGAGAAGACAAGAACTCCGTACGGTCGGGCCGGCAGCGACGAAGTCAGCCGCAGGGTGCCGGCGGCCGAGGCCAACGATGTGCGGAAGCTGGGCCTGGCCGCCGTCCGCACGCTCGGGCTGACCGGCCCGGTCCAGGTCCAGATCCGCCGCCGCGCGGACGGAACCCCCGTGGTGCTGGGCGTCTGCCCGACACTCGGGGCGAACAGCACGTGGGCGCCCGAACTGCTCGACGCCGTCCTGGCAACGTTCATGCTCCCGGCATTCAACCCGGCGTCCTTCCGGCGATGCCCGGCGATTCCCGCCGATGCCCTGGGGTGAGGCGCCGGTGCCGGTCGGCCCGGCACAGGAACTCGTCCTGGTGTTCATCGGATTGCCCGTCCTGGCGGCGGCGGTGATGGCGGCTGTTGTTCTGGCGCTGGCCGTCTCTTTTGAGGTGCGGTCCGCGCGGTGTCGGCGCCGCCACGCGCCTACTCTCTGGCAGCAGTGGCCCACCGTGTCCATCATTGTGGCGGCGCACAATGGGGGCGGGCTTCTGGCGGACTGCATCCGGTCAGTCCAGGGGAGCCGGTATGAGCGGTACGAGCTGATCCTGGTGGATGCCGGCTCCACGGACGACACCCCGGAGCTCATGGCGGGGTTCGCCGCCGAGGACGGACGGATTGTGTTTGCGGGAAGGTCACCCGCCGCGGCGGCGGGATACGGGGCGGCACTGAACCTGGGCGTGGGCCGTGCCGCGGGGGAGGTGCTCATGTTCCTTCCCGCGGACGCCGTCCTCACCCGGCGGACCGTGGACCGGATGCTGCAAGCCTTCGACGTCGGGAGTGGCGGTCCCGACGGAGTCGGCGCCGTGTGGGGCGGCGAACGGACCCTCACTGCCGGTCCTGCCGCGCGGATCGTAGACCTGATAGGCCGCGGCTGCGGCGGGATGGCCCGGCGGGCGCAAGCGGCCTCCGGTTTCCTGCCCGTCTTCGCGGCAGGTATGGGCGCGGTGCGGCGTGACGTCCTGACGGAGATCGGCGGCTTCAGGGAGGACACTGGTGCCGCGCAGCTTGAGTTGGGCTGGCGGGTGCGAAGCGCAGGCTACCGGGTGGGATTCGCCCCGCGGGCCGTTATCACGGGCCAACACCCGGTGCGCGTCGGTGAGCTGTGGAGGCGGCGGGTGGCGCGCGAACGGTCGCTGCTTCAGTGCCTGGGGATCCACAAGTCAGCCGTTGGTGACCTCCGTCGGCGTCCGATGGGCGACTGCCTGGCGGCCATCACGGTTGCCGCCATCATCCTGCCAGCGGTCCGGACCGCCGGCGTGCTCGCGCTGGCCTGCCTCGCTCCGGCGAACCTCCTGTCCGGAGCCCGTCCCGGAGCCGAACCGCTTCCGGACATCTGGGCACAACCGGAGGCCTGGGGGCTCGGCGGCGCAGTCGTCCTGGTGGTGTTATGCGCCGGGGCTCTCGCACTTGCCGTCGACGGCCCGATCAGCAACCTGCGTCACTTGTGGGCACTTCCGGCGCTGCCGCTCTATGCGGTGTTCTCGGGGTTCGCCGTGCTGGCTGCCATCGGTGCGGAGTTCCGTGCCGCCGGCTATTCGATCGTGGCGAAGAGGGCGTTGAGCTCGGCCGTGAGCTGCCGGCGCAGTTCCGGGGTGCCGATTTCCTGGCCGTCGATGTGGTTTACCGGCGCCAGGAGCCGGATGCTGGAGATCAACCAGACGGCGTCGGCGTCCAGCAGGTCCTTGGGCTCCAACGGGCCGTAGCCCAGCTCCCAGCCGGCAGCCTTGGCGGCCGTGAACAGGGCGCCCTGCGAGGTGCCCGGGAGGATGCCGCTGTCCAGCTGCGGGGTGATGAGCCGCCGGATCGTGCGAACGCCGCCGGCGCCGTCGTCCGTCGTTTCCAGGTGCGCCAACAGAACTGTCGACGTCGGTCCCTCCAGGACCCGGCCGTCCGCGGATGTGAAGATGACATCGTCCGCGCCGTGCTCGTGGGCGTAGCGCAGCGCCGCCATGTTCACGGCGTAGGAGAGGGTCTTGGCGCCGAGCAGCAGCCAGGGCGCGCGCTCGCCGACTTCGCTGTCGTAGCCGCGGTCCAGCAGGATGACGTCGATTCCGGTCTCGCGCTGCCGGCGGCCCGCCGCCCCGGGGGCGGACGCCTGGACCCAGCAGGTGGGGGCGGCGGCGCCTTCCGGCCCGCGGGTGACCAGCAGCTTCACCACTACTTCGTCATCGTCCGTGCCGCCGGCTGCGGTCACGGCAGGATCCTGGCGCCGGTACTCGCCGATGGCGGTCTCCACCGCGCGCCTCCAGGCGTCCTCGGCGGGGATATCCAACTCCAGCAGGCGGGCAGAGCCGGCCAGCCGGGTCAGGTGCGCCTGGATCTTGCGGGGCCGGCCGCCCACGGCCAGCAGTGATTCGAAAACGCCATCGCCGCGGGTGGCGCCCAGGTCCGTGGCCATCAGTTGCGGCTTCGATGCGTCAGCAACGCGGCCGCCCTCGAACGCCGGATCGAGGAAGACCAGCACGGTCGCGGGCGCGGGCATAGTGGCAGGAGAGGTCATGGCTACAGCTTAGTCTCGGTAGTCCCGGGATAGGATTTGCTCGTTGCCCGTTCCGGAACTGTTCCGCGGGCCTGAAGCTTGAGGGGTTCGCCTGTGCTGTGGCCATTTCCGCTGGCGGAGACTTTACCGTCCTGGGCGGTCCTGATCCTGACCCTGGTCGACTTCGCCATCCGGGTGCTGGCCCTGGGCATCATCCCCGGGAACCGGCGGCCCACCACCGCGATGGCGTGGCTCCTGGGCATCTTCATTGTGCCCACTCTGGGCCTGGCCTTGTTCCTGCTGTTCGGCAACTTCCGGCTTTCCCGCCGCCGCCGTGCCCAGCAGGAGGCCGTCAACACCCGGGTCCGGGCGGGGACATCGGCGCTGCAGGCCGTCGAAAGCCGCTACAGCGGACCCGAATGGGTGGCGTCCGCCTCTGAACTGAACAAGACGCTGGGATCGCTGCCGATGGTGGACGGCAACAGCGTGGAGCTGCTGCCCGGCTACCCCGATTCCATCAAGGCGATGACGGAGGCGGTCCGCGGCGCCAAATCCTTTGTCAATGCCGAGTTCTACATCATGAGTTCGGACCACGTCACGGACGATCTGTTGACCGCGATGGAGGAGGCGGCGGAGCGCGGTGTCGAGGTTCGCGTCCTGTTCGACCACCTAGGCACACTCCGTATCAAGGGTTACCGCAAGCTGAAGGACCGGCTCAAGGCCAGCAAGATCCGCTGGCGGCCCATGCTGCCGCTCAGCCCGGTGCACGGCCAGTGGCGCCGGCCGGATCTTCGCAACCACCGCAAGATCATGGTGATCGACGGCGAGATCGCCTTCACCGGATCCCAGAACCTGATCGAGCCGTCCTACAACAATCCCAAGCACCGCAAGGTGGGCCGCGAATGGGTGGAGCTCATGGCCTGCCTGCGCGGGCCGATTGTCACCACCCTGAATGTGGTTTTCGCGACGGACTGGCTCAGCGAAACCGACGAATCCCTCGAAGCACAGTTGGCGCACCAGCCGGAGTCCCACCCCGGAAACATCACGGCACAGGTGGTTCCCAGCGGCCCCGGGTTCATCACCGAGAACAACCTGCGACTCTTCAATACCCTCATCTACTCAGCTCAGCACAAGATCTCCCTCTGCAGCCCGTACTTCGTCCCGGACGACTCGTTGCTCTATGCGGTGACGACGGCGGCGCAGCGCGGCGTCGAGGTGGAACTCTTCGTCTCGGAAAAGGGTGACCAGTTCTTGGTCCACCACGCGCAGCAGTCCTACTATGAGGCGCTGCTCGAGGCAGGGGTACGGATATTCCTCTACAAGGCGCCGTATGTACTGCACGCCAAGCACTTCACGATCGACAACGAGGTTGCCGTGCTGGGTTCCAGCAACATGGACATGCGCTCCTTCTCGCTGAACCTCGAGGTCTCCGTGATGCTCCTTGGCGAGGACATCGTCCAGCGGATCCGTGCGGTCGAGGACACCTACCGCAGCATTTCGCACGAACTCGTGCTGGACGACTGGATCAAACGGCCCATGAAGGTCAAGTACGTGGACAACGTGGCGAGGCTGACGGCAACGCTGCAATAGCGCCGGCGTTGCTGGAACTGCTGTGTGGTGCCGTCAGCGTCCAGGGACGTCAGATCTGGCGGAACTCAGCTTCGGGGAAACTCGGTCCTCGCAGAACTCAGCTTCGGGGAAACTCGGTGCCGAGCGCCGAGAGGACCCCGAATGCTTTGGTCCGGATTTCCTCGTATTCCTCCTGCGGGGACGAATCTGCGGTGACGGCACCGCCGACGCCGAGACTCAGTTCCGCCGTTCCGTCGCCGAGGGCCCGGACCACCAGGGTCCGGATCGCCACGGCGAGGTCGGCGGCCCCGTTTAGGGAGAAATAGCCGATCGCCCCGGAGTACACGCCGCGCGGGGCGGCCTCCAGCCGGTCCAGGATGGCCATGGTGCTGACTTTCGGGGCGCCGGTCATCGAACCGGCAGGGAAGCAGGCGGCGACAGCCTCGGCCCGCGGCATTCCGGGCCGGAGCTGAGCGTCGATGGTGCTCACCATCTGGTGCACCGTGGCGTAGCTTTCGATCGCGCACAGCCGGCTGACGGCCACCGAACCCGGGACGGCGAAATGGCTCAAGTCATTGCGCAGCAGGTCCACGATCATGATGTTTTCCGCGCGGTCCTTCGCCGAGGTCTCCAGTTCCTGCCGCAGGGCCGCGTCCGCACCCGGGTCCGCATCCCGGCCGCGCGTCCCCTTGATCGGCTCGGCCCGCATCCTGCCGTCCGCGGCAATCTGCAGGAAACGCTCCGGAGATGTGCTCGCCACGGCGAGGCCGTCGAACCGCAGATAGCTGGCGAAGGGAGCCGGGTTACGGCGCCGCAGCTCCAGATAGGTCTGCCACGGATCCAGGCCGTCCGGGCCTACGCGGTGCGGGACCGCGGATGTGGCCGCGGTGAGCGCGGTGGTCAGGCAGACCTCGTAGGTATTGCCTTCCGCGATCTCCCGCTGGGCCTCGGCGACCTTGGCCTTGTAGCCGGCTTCCGCGTCTCGGGCCGTGAACTGCGGCGAGGCGAGCTGAGGCGCGGTCGAACGAAGTGCCGCGGATCCACTGGAGCCGGACACTCTGGAACCGGGCGCCGCTGCGGCGGCCACAGCCCCGCGGGCGGTCCTCAGCCAGTCGTCGGCGTCGGGCGTGTCCAGGGCCAGCAGCCAGGCCGTGCCCTCGGCATGGTCCAGGACTACGGCGCGGCCGGCGAAGATCAGGCAGGCGTCCGGGGTGGGGGACGCGACGTCGGTGCCGCCGGTTTCGCGCTTGAGTTCGTAGCCCAGGTACCCGAGCCAGCCCAAGGTGAACCCGCACGGATAGTCTTCGGGGGCGCGGAGCGCCCGGCGACCCCAGACGCCGTCGAGCCAGCGGAAGAACGGGCCGTCGGTGGTCGCCGTGGCCTGGCCCGCGCTGACGCGGGTCAGGCCGGAACTGTGCCGGACCGCCTGGCCGAAGCGGCCGCCGTCGTCGGCCAGGATGCTGAAGCGGCTCCGTTCCGCAGCCTCCGGGGCGAGGCCCGCCGGATCCAGCGAGGAGTCGAGCCACACGGCGTTGGCTGAGCCGCCGAAGAGCGCATCGAACAGTTGCGCGGCGTCGGGCTCGGTGTCGATCCGTTCAGCCCGCAACTGCAGGGCGCGTCGGATGGCGAGTTCGGGCAGCAGCGCGGGCGCGACGGCCGGAAGGTATTGAAAGGCCTGCAGGACGTCGTCGGGGGCGGCGCCGTCCGCACGGTTCAGCACGTGCACATCGGCGCGGGCCGGGACGTCGTCAGCCGCCAGCCACTGATCTTCCTGGGCTGCCCACTGGTCCCAGAACGGTTCATAGGTCTCGCCGTCCCGGGCCAGCGCGCGGGCCCGGCGGTCGGAGTCGGAAGAATCGGCCCAGATCACCGCGTCCAGCAGCGGGCGCGCCGCTGCGGCGCCGGCGCCGACGCCCTCCACCAGGACAATTTCGGCCGGGCGCGTGGTGCGGACTTCGCCGTCGTAGTGCCGCTCCCAGTCCCAGCTGACCCACTCCGCGGCCTCCCCGTGACGCAAGGGCGACAGCACTGTGGTGACGTAACGTTCAATGCCGGCCGCCAGCCCGTTCCAGCCGGGGTAGATGTCCTCCAGGTGGAAGAGCGAGACTTTGTGGTGTTCCCGGAGGCGCGCCGCCAGCTCGATGGCCAGGGTGGTCTTGCCGGAGCCGGACCGCCCGTCGATTGCGATGATGACGGGTGCGGGGCTCATGAAATAGAGCGTACCCGCTGCTGTGCATTGGGTTGATCACTGCCGTGATGGTGCCCGTCCCGGCGCTGAAGCTCGGTGCGGACGTGCTCCACGATCCCCGGAACGGAGGCCCGGATGAGGTTCCAGGTGGTGTCGAAGTCGGTGTGGCCGCCGTACCACGGGTCCTCGATGCCCTGCTCCAGCGGGTCCTTGTCCGCCACCGCGGGGTCAAAGCTGCGCAGCATGCGGATTTTGGCCAGGGACTCGCGGTCCGGTGCCGCCTGCCGGAGCCAGCCGTAGTGGTCGACGTCGAGGGCCAGGATCAGCTCGCGGCTGACGAACCATTCAGGGCGCCATTCGCGCGCCACGTGGCGGTCCGAGGCTATGTTCTGGGAGGTGAGTTTGCGCGCGGCCCGGGGATCGATGGGCCGGCCGGCCTCATACGCGGTGGTTCCTGCCGAATCGACCACCGCCCGGGTGAGGCGCTCGGCACGGAATGCCTCCGCCAGCATGAGCTCTGCCATCGGGGACCGGCAGATGTTTCCGGTGCATACCGCGATGATCCGGTACTGGCTCGGCATTGAGGTCATAGCTAAGCATGAACGATCCCGGCCCTCTTGGCTAGCAGAGGCCCTCGTCGTGTTACAGAAATTGTCAATTACCTATCGGCTTCTGTCATGCTCCCGTCCTTCGGAAGCTGTCCTCAGGATCGTACGTGCCCGCTGCTCCGCCAGCAGCGAAAAACAACGGGGGACGGGGGACTGGCCGGTCACCTGAGCCGCCTCCGGTCACGGAATCCTCAGCAAAGGACACAAGAACCCATGAGGGTGCGGTCGAAGAGACCTAAATGCGGGTGCCTTCGGAGTTTTGGCGTGCTGTCACGAAGGGACCGAGCAGCGTGCTGAGGTGGGAGTGGACTTGTTCCAGCGTTTGCCCGGATTCGAGCATGCGGGTGCCGGCGTGGACGACGGAGTTGATCATCTCTGCCAGCGACTCGGGGTCCGGAACCCCGAGTTCTGTGAGCGTCTCGATGAGCGGTTCCTGAAGCTGGCGATGCATGCGGGTGGCTTGCTCGTCGAGTTCGGCCCCCGGGGCCAGCGCGGCCAGCGCCGAACCCACGGCGTGGGCTCCTTCGGCGACAAGGTCCACGTTGGCTGTGGCGTAGGCCAGTATGCGGTCGGCTTTGGTGGGGGCATCGGCCATGGCGCCGGTGACGCGCTCGGTCCAGCGCGGAAAGATGTCGCGGACCAGCGCCTGGAGGAGGTCCTGGCGGGAGCCGAAGTACTGGTAGACACTGGGACGTGAGAGTCCGGCCCGCAAGGCCACGTCGGCCATGGTGGGCGCTTCGGAGGTTTCTTGTAGGAGTTCGTGGGCAGCGTCCAGTAGTGCGCGTTCTTGTGCGGCGCGGTGTTCCGCGACGGTGGCGGCACTGATTCTGGGCATTGCGGGGATCCTTTGACGCTGGCTGACGTACGCATCAAGAGTACGGCGCGAGACGGCGGCGTGCTGAGCGGGTCGCCGTCTCGCGCCCGGGGTCGGGTGTGTTAGCGGACCGGGGCCGGGGCCCCTAAGCGGCCGTCCACCATTTCGACGATGCGGTCGCAGTACCCGAGGACGTCGTGGTCGTGGGTGACCATGACGGTTGCGACGCCGTGCTCGTGGCTTTGACGTGCGAGGAGTTCCACGACTTCGCGGCTGCGCGCCCGGTCCAGGGACGCGGTCGGTTCGTCCACGAGAAGGAGTTTCGCCCCGGAGACGAGTGCCCGTGCGATGCCGACGCGCTGGCGTTCGCCGCCGGAGAGCTGGCCGGGACGGTTGGTCGCACGGTGGGCCATGCCGACGGATTCCAGTAGGGGAACCGGGTCGAAGGTCTTCGGGCCGCCCGCGAGCCGGTTGACCAGGCGGAGCTGGTCCGCCGCGGTCAGTGCGGGGATGAGGTTGCCGGACTGGAAGACGAAGCCAATATTGGACAGCCGGAACGCAGCGCGTTTGCCCTGGCTCAGTTGGGAAAGGTCCTGGCCGTTGACCGTGACCGTTCCGGAATCCGGGGATGCCAGGGCGCCGGCGACGGCGAGGAGTGAAGACTTGCCGGAACCGGACGGCCCGACGATGGCGAGGAACTCGCCTGGGGCAACATCGAGGCTGACGTCATCGAGGGCTGTCACCCGGGTGTCGCCGTCGCCGAGTTCCATCACCGCGTGGCGGATGGACAGGCCGGCGGCCTGCGGTGCGTCGGCACGGCTTGCCCCGGCTGCGGGAAAGGTGGAGCTGGTCATCGCTGTCCTCCGAGGGCGTTGAGCGGGTCGATCCGGGAAATGCGCACCACGGCCACGGTGGCACCGATCAGGCCCAGCCCGATGGTGAGAGCCGTGGCGATGGCGATCGGTGCGGCCTCGAGAGCGAACGGCATAGCGTCCGGCATGGCGGCGCCGAGTCCCAGGCCGGCGGCCACGCCCAGCGCGGTGAATCCCACTAACAGGATGGCGGCCTGGGCCAGTCCATCCCGCAGCAGGTACCCCGTTGAGGCTCCGATGGCCCGCAGGACCGAAATTTCGTGCTTGCGCTGGATCGTCCACACGGTGAAGAACGCGCCGACCACCAGAGCGCAGATCGCGTAGAGGAAGACCTGGATCATGCTCAGGGTCATGGTCTCGGCCTCATAGCCGGGAGATGCGTTGAAGGCGGCGGACAGGGATTTGCTGGTCGTTCCGGCGGCAGTGTCGCCGGCGGCAAGGTCCAGCTTGGCGCCGGGCTTGGCCTGGACGGCAACAACGCTGGCGGTATCAAAGGACACTGCGGACAAGCGCTCGGCGCTCGGGGCTCCGGCGGCGGCCTGGCCGGAGGTGATCAGCTGCCAGGTTTTCAGGGGCAGGTAGGCCACCTCGACGTGTCCGAACGTGGCCTGCCCATCGGTGAAGCCAACAACTCTAAGTTTCGTGCCGATCCGGTCCAGCGTCACGACCGTGCCGAGGTCGATGCCTTCAGCCTTCGCGGTCGAGGACACGACAATGCCGTCAGGATCTCCGAGGCCGGTGCCTGCGGAGCGGGACGGTTCCAGGAAGGATCCAGGCTCGATGCCGAAGAGCGTGAGGTCAATCTGCTTGCCGGAATCGGTCGTGGCATTGGCCATACCGACGCCCATCTTCTCAGCGGCGGCCACGCCCTCGACGCCGCGCCAGGCGCTGAGCTGCTGGTCATCGATCACGGAGCGGGAGAAGGCGTTGTCGGTCTTGGTGCCCTGGTCGAAGGCGATAGTGGTCACGGGCATCGACTTGAGGCCTGACACGCCATCGTTGACGAGGCCCGAGGAAAGGCCGGAGAGCATCACCATCAGTACGGCGATGAGTGCAATGACACCGCCCATCAGGCTGAAGCGGCCACGCGCGAAGATCAATTCGCGGAGTGCAAGGAACATTGGCAGTCCTAGGTTGGGGGCGGAAAGTATGAAGTTGCTGACACGATGTCGGCATCTTTCCGACAGCTTGTCAGGAAAATGCATCTGTTTCAAATCTGGGACCCGGTCGCGTGGCGCGACAACGCGGTTACGGTGCGGACCCACATCCAACGAGGTAAATGGTTTAGCGGCCAACTCGACAATGCGAAGGTCAAGCTTCTGAAAGGTAGGGCAGCAGCAGTGCGGAGGGCTCCACCTGTCCGCCAGTGGGCACAACCCGGACAACGCGGCTTAGGCGGCTGTCGCTACCCGGTCAGCGCTGCAGGCACAGCAGGGGATTGTCCCCGCCCCGGGTATGGCGTACGTGGTCCCATGCCAGAAGGCATCCGGGACGCCGGAGCGGCACACCAATATCCGTTGACAACATCATTGAGATTCCGTCGGGTTTAGCTCCCCGGCTGGTGCCACGCCGAGTCCGAGGTGCAGGAGGAGCGCGTCGAGGATCGGCAGTTGGCCCTTCACCAGCCGGTCCCTGGCTTGTTCTTCCGTGGCCCATTCGGCGTGGTCGATCTCGGGGAAGCTGCGGAGGGCGCCGGATCCCTTGGGCCACTCCAGGGTGAAGGTGTTGCTCACGATGCGGTCGGGCTGAAAGTCCGATTCGGCCGCGTAGACCGTGATGACCTTGCCGGAAGGCTGCCGGAAGTCGCCGAGCCGGTGGTAGTCGGCCGGGGGTGCAGGGGTGCCTATTTCCTCCGCGAACTCCCGGTGCGCGGCCTCCAGCGGGTCCTCGCCGGCGGGGTATTCGCCCTTGGGGACGGACCAGGCGCGGGCGTCCTTGCCGGCCCAGAACGGTCCGCCCATGTGGGCGATCCAGACCTCCAGCGGGGAAGCGCTGCCGGGTCCGGGCGTGCTGCCCAGCCGGTAGAGCAGAATGCCGGCGCTCCGAACGGTCATGGCTCCTCCTGTCCCAACGCTATCTCAACCGGCATAGTCAAAGCGCGTGGCGGGCTGTGGCCTCCCCCCGAAGGCTGGGTCAATCAGGCGGGCCGGCCCCGGTGGAGGAAGAACTACGCGGCCGGGGCCCGGTCCTCAGAGGTAATGGTGGTGGTCCTGAACCGGCGCGGCATTCCGGGACCGCCAGCGCCCGGCCTCAGCTGATCCTGCGACGGTAGATGGCGATCGCGAAGGCGTAGGCGACAACGAGAATGCCGACGAGCCAGGCGAGGGCGATCCAGATGTCGCTGCCACTGGGTTCCTGGGCGAGCAAGGCTCGGATGGTGTTCACGATGGAGGTCACCGGCTGGTTCTCGGCGAACCAGGCGACCGGGCCGGGCATCGAGTCGGTGGGTACGAACGCCGAGCTGATGAACGGCAGAAAGATCAGCGGGTAGCTGAACGCGCTCGCGCCGTCGACGCTCTTCGCGGACAGCCCTGCGATGACGGCGATCCAGGTCAGTGCGAGGGTGAACAGGATCAGGATGCCAGCGACGGCGAGCCAGTTGGCCACGGAGGCGCCGGTCCGAAACCCCATGATCAGCGCGACGCCGATGACGATCGCGACCGCGACAAGGTTGGCTGCCAGGGATGTGAGCACGTGCGCCCAGAGCACGCTTGACCTCGCGATCGGCATGGACTGAAAGCGTTCGAAGATACCGCCCTGCATATCGAGGAACAACCGGTAGGCGGTGTACGCGACGCCGGACGCGATCGTGATGAGCAGGATGCCGGGGAGCATGTAGTTGACGTACGACTCGCCGGATCCGGTGTTAATCGCGCCGCCGAATACGTACACGAACAGCAGCATCAGCGCGATCGGGGTGACGGCGGTGGTCATGATGGTGTCCGGGCTGCGGAGGATGTGGCGCAGCGAGCGGCCGGTCAGGACGCCGGTGTCGCCAAGGACGCGGGTGGTCATCGGGGTGTCTTTCGTGCCGGGACCGGGTCGTTGGTGCGATCGTCGTCGGTGCGGTCGCCGCCGGTGGCGCCGACGAGGGCGAGGAAGACGTCCTCGAGGGAGGGCTGCTTCTCGACGTACTCGACCGTGGCGGGCGGGAGGAGTTGCTTGAGTTCGCTGAGGGTCCCGTTCTGGATGATCCTGCCTTCATGCAGGATCGCGATGCGGTCGGCGAGCTTTTCGGCCTCGTCGAGGTACTGCGTGGTGAGCAGTACCGTCGTGCCCTGACCGGCAAGTTGCTTGACGGTCTGCCACACCTCGATGCGTGCCTGGGGGTCGAGCCCGGTCGTCGGTTCGTCGAGGAAGACGACCGGCGGGTTCCCGATCAGGCTCATCGCAATGTCGAGTCGGCGTCGCATGCCGCCGGAGTATGTCGACGCCTTGCGGTGTCCTGCTTCGGTAAGTGCGAAGCGGTCGAGCAGTGTGTCAGCGATCGCACCCGGGTTTGTCAGATGACGCAACTTGGCGATCAGCACGAGGTTTTCCCGACCGGTGAGCACTTCATCGACCGCGGCGAACTGGCCGGTCAGGCTGATCGACTCGCGCACGTCGCCGGGCTTCGCGGCGACGTCGAAGCCGTGAACCGTCGCGGTGCCGGCGTCGGCGTTCAGCAGCGTTGACAGGATCCGCACCAGCGTGGTCTTGCCCGCACCGTTCGAACCGAGCAACGCGAAGATGCTCCCCGCACTCACGGTGAAGTCGACGCCCCGCAGAACGTGCAGGTCCTTGAATGATTTCTCGATGCCCTGCACCCGGATCGCGGGTTCGAGGGCCTGCCCGGTGGTCATATCCGGTTCTCCGTTCCCGGTGCGTTCACACGCCGTCGGCGGCGGCCTGATCGATGGCGTCGGTCAGGCGCTTGCGCTCCTTGTTGATCCACTGGCCGTCGGAGTAGTTCTGGATGAAGGTGTCTGCGAACTCCACCGGGTCATCCCCGACGATGTCGCGGATGGGGGTGCCGTCGACGGCGGCCCGCTCGATCAGGTCTGCGAGGTCCTCGAGCATCTGCATGAGCACATCGCCCTTGACGATGGACCCGGCGTACATGAAGTAGCGCTCGAGTCCGTCGATTGCGGTTCGATAGCTGGCGGGGAGTTGTTCTTTTCGATCCTTGTACCGGCGCCAGCGCTTCTTGTCCTCGAATGATCCCGTGATCTTTTCGATCCATCCTGCGGCCATGGTTACTCCCCTTCGCTTTGTGGGTGTTCTATGTCGTGGTGGAGCTGTTCGATCCGCATTTGGAGGAAGCTCCAAGTCCTCCAGAACTCTTCGAGGTACTCGCCGCCCAGTGCGTTGAGGGAATAGACCTTGCGCGGCGGCCCTTTCTCGGACGGGACCTTCGCCACGTCCACGAAGCCGCGCTGCTCGATCCTGACCAGCAGCGCATAGACGGTGCCCTCGACGATGTCGGAGAAGCCCTGCTCGCGCAGCCGCGCCGTGATCTCGTAGCCGTATGCCGGCTGCGCGGCCAGGATCGCGAGGACGATGCCCTCGAGCGTGCCCTTGAGCATTTCGGTCATCTGCTTGCCCATGGAACCCTCCCCACAGCTACTCGGTGATACTGACTACCACTAGATAGTAACACTCAATAGCGACCTGACAAGGGGCGGCAGGGGGTGGATTCAGCGCATCCGATTGCGGTTTCCGGCGCCCGGGCGAATGGGCGTGCTCCGTGCGGGGCGGATCAGGCCGCCGGCCCCCACAAAGCCTTGCGCAGCAGCCCCTTGAGGGCCGCGATCTCGGTGTCGCTGAGGCCGGCCAGGGCTGCGGATTCCGCCTCCCGCGCCGCAGCCTCGGCTTGCCGGAAGACCGCCGCGCCTTCCACGGTCGCGGAGACGATTTTGGCGCGCCGGTCCTGTTTTCCGGGCGCGCGGATCACCAGGCCGCGCTTCTCCAGCTCATCAATCAACGCGACGATCTGGCTGGGATCCAGGCTGAGGAATTCGGCCATCTCCCGCTGGGTGGGCTCCAGCTCGCTGGTGGCCAGGGCCAGCACCGAATAGGAGCGCTCCTTGAGGCCGAATCCGGCCAGCGCACGGTTGTTCAGGACCGAGCCCGCGGCATGCAGTTTGGCCAGGAGGAAGCCCGCATCCCGGCTGATGGTTGCCGCCATGAGCTTCTCTGCCGGGACGGTGCCCGGCGCGTCGTCAACTTCTGTCGGCATGCCAACTCCAATGGTCCAAAAAATAAATCATTGACTTTTTCAACTATCCATATTTACATGGATGCAGACCAGCATCCCACGCCGCAGGGTCGGATGCACGCGGCAGCTAGCAAAGGAGCGGCAATGAGCCTGTCAGGAAAAGTAGCAATCGTCACCGGAAGCGGACGGGGCCTCGGCCTGGCCTACGCCCGGGAGTTGGCCCGCCAGGGCGCCGCCGTCGTTATCAATGATGTCGACGCTGCGGTGGCTGCCGAAGCGGTCCGGGTTATTGAGTCCGACGGCGGCCGGGCCGCCGCCGTCGTTGCCCCGGTGGGCAGTTCCGAGGTGGCCAAACAGCTCGTGCAGGCAGCCGTTACGGAGTTCGGCCGGCTGGACATCCTGGTCACCAACGCCGGCATCCTGCGGGACAAGAGCCTGCTGAAGATGACGGACGAGGACTTCGACGCCGTGATCAACGTCCACCTCAAGGGCACCTTCACCTCCGCCCGGGAAGCCTTCGGCTACTTCAAGGAGAACGGCATTGCCGGCCGCATCATCACCATCGGTTCACCGACCGGCCAGCGCGGCAACTTCGGCCAGACCAACTACGCCGCCGCCAAGGCCGGCATCGTGGGCATGGTCCGCACGTGGGCCCTGGAAATGAAGAAAGCCGGCGTCACGGCCAACGCCGTCATCCCCGTGGCCGCCACCGCCATGACCAAAACCGTCCCGTACTTCCAGAAGGCCGTCGAGGCCGACGAGCGCGGCGAGGCCATGCCGGCGTTCTTCCGCCACGACCTCGGGTTCGGCACGGCCGACGACGTCGCCGGCCTCGTGGCGTTCCTCGCCTCCGACGCGGCCGCGGGAATCACCGGCCAGGCGATCGGCGCCGGCGGCGACCGGCTGCAGCTCTGGACCCACCCCGAGGCCGCCGCCACCGAATACCGCGAGGGCGGCTGGGGCTACCAGGATCTCGTGGAAAACTTCGGGAAGCTCTTCGGCGACAAGCTGCAGAGCGTCGGCGAAGAGTTCCTGCCGCTGCCGGAGGAACTGCAGCCAGCAACGGCTCAGCCCGAGCCCGCTGCGCCGGCGAAGGTCGGCTAGCCATGTCCGCGCAGCGCTATGAACTGGGCATCGACGCCGCCTCGCTGGATGCGATCGACATGCACGTCCATCTCGAAGTGGACGGCCATGGCCACGAATCCCTGCCGCCGGCACTCACGGAAGCCTCCGCCAAGTACTTCAAGGCCGAGGACCGGACCCCGTCGCTGGACCGGATCGCCGAGGTCTACCGCGAACTGAACATGGCCGCCGTCGTCTTCACCGTCGACGCCCGGACCCAGCTCAAGCACGAGCCCAACAGCATCCCGGAGCTTATTGCAGGGGCGGCACGGAACAACGACGTCCTGATCCCGTTCGGCAGCGTGGACCCGCGCACCGGCGCCGAGGCCATCCAGGGCGCCAAGCACCAGGCAATCGACCTCGGCGCGCGCGGGTTCAAGTTCCACCCGAGCCTGCAGGGCTTCGACCCCTCCAACGAGCAGTTCTACCCGCTCTGGGAAACCCTGCAGGAACTGCGCCTCCCCGCGATCTTCCACACGGGCCAGAACGGCATGGGCGCCGGGCTCCCCGGCGGGTACGGCATCAAGCTGGCCTACTCCAACCCGCTCCTGCTCGACGCCGTGGCCGCGGACTTCCCGGAACTGCAGATCATCATGGCCCACCCCTCGGTGCCATGGCAGGACGAGGCCAACTCGATCGCCACGCACAAGTCCAACGTGTTCATCGACCTCTCCGGCTGGTCCCCGAAGTACTTCCCGGAGTCCCTGGTCCGGATGGCCAACTCGGTCCTGCAAGACAAGGTCCTGTTCGGCACGGACTTCCCGCTGATCACGCCGCAGAAATGGCTGGGCGCCTTCGCCGACCTTCCGCTCAAGGACGAGGTGCGGCCCAAGATCCTCAAGGACAACGCCGTCCGCCTGCTCGGGCTGGGAGGCTGAGATGTCAGTGACGACCGAAAACCAGACCAGGCTCTACGGCGTCTGCGACTACTACGATGCCGAGTCCCTCCTCACCGCGGACGAGCGCCGCGTGCTCGGCAGGCTGCGGGCCTTCCTCGATGAGAAGGCGAAGCCGCTGCTGGCCGACTACTGGGAACGCGGCGAGTTTCCGGACCAGCTGGCGCGGCCGCTTATCGAACTGGACCTCATGGAACCCGCCGAGCTCACGACCGACAGACCCGCCCGGGGGATCTACCAGGGTTTCCGGATCTTCGAACTCGCCCGGACGGACGCCTCGCTGGCCACCTTTTACACCGCCCAGGCCGGGTTGTTCCGGACCGCCATCAGGGTCGGCGCCTCCGCGGAACAGCAGGCCGAGTGGATGCCCAAGGTCATCGACTTCTCGCTCAAGGGCGTCTTCTCGCTGACCGAGCCGGAATCCGGCTCGGACATCGCCGGCGGTCTAGCGACCACCGCCCGCCGGGAGACCGGTCCGGACGGCGACACCTGGGTCCTGGACGGCGCCAAGCGCTGGATCGGCGGCGCCGCCACGGCCGACGTTCTGGCGGTGTTCGCCCGCGACACGGCCGACGGGCAGGTCAAGGCCTTCCTCGTGGACCGCGACGCGGCCGGCGTGACCCTGGAGAAGATCCACCGCAAGACGGCGCTGCGGATGATGCAGAATGCCCACATCACGCTCGACGCCGTGCGGGTTCCCGAGGCCAGGCGGCTGCACAACGTGAACTCCTTCAAGGACGTGGCCGCGATGCTGCGGGCCATGCGCTCGGACGTCGCGTGGATCGCCACGGGCATCCAGGCCGGAGCCTTCGAAGCCGCGCTCGGATACGTCACCCAGCGGCAGCAGTTCGGCCGTCCGGTGGGCTCCTTCCAGCTGGTCCAGGAAAAGCTCGCCCGGATGCTCGGCAACCTCACGTCCTCGCTCTCCCTGGTGGTCCGGCTGACCGAACAGCAGGACAAGGGCATCTACCGCGACCAGGACTCCGCCCTGGCCAAGATGCAGACGTCCCTGCTGATGCGCGAGACCGTGGCGCTCGCCCGCGAAGTGGTGGGCGGCAACGGCATCACGCTGGACACCGACGTCGCCAGGTTCCATGCCGACGCCGAGGCCGTCTACTCCTACGAAGGCACCCACGAAATCAACGCCCTGATCGTCGGCCGCGCCCTCACCGGCGAAAGCGCCTTTACACGCTGACCGCGCCGCCTTCATCCATCAACCCATCCCCATCAGCACAGGAGCCAAAGATGCCCAACCTCGTCGTCGACTTCGACAAACTGCTCACCCTCGCCGGCACCGACCTCGGTGTCACCGACTACCGCGAAATCACCCAGGAACAGGTCAACAAGTTCGCCGATGCCACCGGTGATGACCAGTGGATCCACGTGGATCCGGACCGCGCCAAGGACGGCCCCTTCGGCGCCCCGATCGCCCACGGCTTCCTCACCCTCTCGCTTATCATCCCGTTCTGGGGCGAGCTGTTCGACGTCGAGGGCGTCACCACCAAGGTCAACTACGGACTCGACAAGGTCCGGTTCACCTCCCCGGTCAAGGTGGGCTCGCGCATCCGCATGCGGGCCACCATCGCCGAGGTCACCGAAGTCAAGGGGGGCGCCCAGATCAAGGTCGCCAACACGATCGAGATCGAAGGCCAGGAACGCCCCGCCGTCGTCGCGGAGTTCCTCGCCCGCTTCTACAAGTAAGCCGCTACGGGCGCCACACCACTCTCCGTCCCATTCCTCTGCACCCCATTCCTCTGCACTTAAAGGAACAACGATGTCCCAAATTTCGCAGTTGCAGGCCCTGGACGCGGGTACGCGTCGCCGTGAAGCACGGACCGTTATCGCCTCCAGCTATCTCGGCAGCACCATTGAGTATTACGACTTCCTGCTCTACGCCACGGCCGCCGCCGTGGTCTTCCCGAAGGTGTTCTTCACCGGCATGGACGAGTGGGTGGGGGTGGTGGCCGCCTACGGCACCTTCGCCGCAGGCTACGTGGCGCGGCCCCTCGGCGGCATCATCTTCGGCCACTTCGGCGACCGGCTGGGCCGCAAAAACATGCTGATCATCTCGATGCTGGTCATGGGCATCGCCTCCACCCTGATCGGGCTGGTGCCCGGCGCCGCGGTGGCCGGAGCCTGGGGCGCCGTGATGCTCGTGTTCCTCCGCGTCTGCCAGGGCATTGCCGTGGGCGGGGAGTGGGGCGGCGCCGCGCTCATGGCGCTTGAGCACTCGGAGTCGGGCAAGCGCGGCTTCGCGGCCTCGTTCGTCAACGCCGGCGCCCCCACCGGCGCGGTCCTGGGCACCCTTGTCATGGGTGCCTTCGCGGCCCTGCCCAATGACCAGTTCCTGGCCTGGGGATGGCGCGTGCCGTTCCTGCTGTCCTTCGTCCTGCTGGGCGTCGGCATGTTTGTCCGGCTCAAGGTCACCGAAAGCCCAATTTTCAAGGCGGCACTGGAGCAGGAGCAGGCCGAACGGGCAAAGGCCGAGACGGCGCCGGGCACAGTCCCGGGCGGTGCGCCGGTGCGCCGCGAGATTCCGCTCCTGCAGGTCCTGCGCCGGCCCAAGACGCTGATCTTCACCATGCTGGCCGGCGCCGCGGGGTTCGCACTCCAAGTGGTGCTGGCGACGTTCTCCGTGACCTATGCCGTGTCCAAGGGCGCGGACCGGCAGGGCGTGCTCTATGCCTTTGCCGCAGCTTCCTTCGTGTCCATCGCGTTCGTGATCATGGGCGGCCGGCTCTCCGACAAGCTGGGCCGGCGGCCCGTGATGATCGGCGGCCTGGTGCTCTTCATCCTCTACCTCACGCCGATGTTCCAGCTCCTGTCCTCGAACAACATCGGGCTGATCTTCGTGGCCTTCGCAATCGGCCTCATGATCCACTCCACCCTGTTCGGCCCGCTCGCGGCCTTCGTGTCCGAGCAGTTCGGCACCACCTCGCGCTACACCGGCGCCTCGCTGGGCTACCAGCTCGCCACCCTCCTCGGGGCCGGATTCACGCCGGGCATCGTGGCGCAGATATTCAAGGATTCCGGCCAGAACACCGCCGCCGTGGTCTGGTACCTGGCCATCATGTCCGTCGTGTCGATCGTCTTCATCCTGCTGACCCGCGAGCCGAAGAACAACGATCTGCAGACTGTCCGGTCCTAACCCGGTCCCCGCGTACTACCGTCTAACTAGAAAGGATTTGCCGTGGAGAATTTTGGCATCGGCTCGTGGCTGCAACGGCGCCGCCCGAAGTCGGGCACCAAGACCGCCGTCATCACCGGGGACAGGGAGCTCAGCTACGTCGAACTCGCGGACCGGTCCGCCCGGCTCGCCAACGCCCTCCGGGACCGCGGCGTGGCCAAGGGCGACCGCGTGGCCTACCTCGGCGAAAACGATCCCTCCTTCCTGGAGACTCTGTTCGCCGCCGGCCTGGCCGGGGCGGTCTTCGTCCCGCTGAACACCCGGCTCGCGCCGCCCGAAATCCAGTTCCAGCTCCGGGACAGCGGCGCCGTCCTGCTGGTCCACTCGGCGGCGCTCGCGGAACTCGCGGAACGCGGCTCGGCGGGAACCGCGGTGGGCGGGCGGATCGTCGTCGACGATTCAGCGGTGCCCGGCACGACAGTTCCCGGGAAGACAGGGCCCGACGGCGGAACCGTCGTGGAAGCCTTTGAGGCCGTGATCGCGTCCGGCGCGGCGCTGCCGCCGGACGAGCCCGTGGGTCTCGAGGACGCCGCCATGATCCTCTACACCTCCGGAACCACCGGAAACCCCAAGGGTGCGCTCCTGACGCACGGCAACATCACGTGGAACTGCGTCAATGTGCTGGTCGACTTCGACTTTGCCTCCACGGATGTGGCCCTCATGATCTCCCCGATGTTCCACGTCGCCTCCCTCGATATGGGCGTCCTGCCCACGCTCCTCAAGGGCGGCACGGTGGTCCTGGAAGCCAAATTCGATCCCCGCCGGACGCTGGAGCTGATCGAGCGGCACCGCGCGACGACCATCAGCGGGGTGCCCACCACGTATCAGATGCTGTGCGAGCACCCGGACTGGGACACCACGGACCTCAGCTCGCTGAACAAACTGACGTGTGGCGGGTCCGCTGTGCCCCTGCGGGTCCTGGAAGCCTACGAACGGCGGGGGCTGCGCTTCTCCAACGGCTACGGCATGACCGAGACGGCGCCGGGCGCCACCACGTTGCCGGCGGCCAGGTCCCGGGACAAGGCGGGGTCCTCGGGCCTGCCGCATTTCTTCACCGAGGTCCGGGTGTCCGATCCTCTGGATCCGGGGGCCGGCCCGGCCGCGCCCGGAACAGTGGGGGAGATCCAGATCAAGGGTCCCAACGTCATCCACCAGTACTGGAACCGACCCGGGGCCTCCGCGGATTCCTACACCGCCGACGGCTGGTTCAAGTCCGGCGACATGGGCTACAAGGACCCTGACGGCTTCGTGTTCATCTCCGACCGGCTCAAGGACATGATCATCTCCGGCGGGGAGAACATCTACCCGGCCGAGGTGGAGCAGGCGATCGCCGAGCTGGACGCCGTCGGAAGCGTCGCGGTGATCGGCGTGCCGGACGAGAAGTGGGGCGAGGTGCCGCGGGCCGTAGTGCTGCTGCGGGAGGGCGCACGGCTCACGGAAGAGCAGCTGCGCTCGCATCTGGAGGGCAGGCTCGCGCGGTACAAAATCCCCAAGTCGGTGGTGTTCGTGGCGGAAATGCCGAGGACGGCGAGCGGCAAAATCCGGAAGGCCGATCTGCGGAAACTGACGCCCGGCCACGTTTGACAGAGAGCAGGGCTCCCGGCGGACAGCACGAAGCCGGAGGCTGCGGTGACGCAGCCTCCGGCTTTCCTTGTGCCCGGCGAGGCCGGCGGCCGCTAATCGCCGCGGTCCATTAGTCGACAGTGAAGATGCTGATGACCACCTGGCCGGGCTGCCGGACGCCCGTCCCGAGCGTAAGGCGCGTGTTCAGCCAGTCCAGGGCGGGGGAGGCGGTGGTGAGCCGCGGCCAGCAGCGGAAGTAGATCAGGGACGGGTCGACGGCGACGCCGGAGTTCAGCAGTTCGATGTCCCGGGCCGAGCCGTGCCGGAGGGCCGTGTTGTGCACGAAGATCCGGTGGCCGTCGTCGGTTTCCAGCACGTACCGGGCGTCGAGTTCCGTCAGGGTGGGGCCGCGGAGGAACTGGTAGTCGGCGCCGCCGGGCAGGACGCGCCCGTTGAGGGAAGGCCCTCGGACGGTTCCGCCGGTGATAGGAACCATTCGGCGGTGGCCCTCCGGCGTGGGCCCGACCTCCACCGGCTCCCCGACGCTCACGGACACCTCCGTCAGGAAGGAAAGTCCGGGAGGGAAGGGCAGTCCCGGCGGTGCCGGAGGAGGGGCCGTCACAGGATGCCGGCCGTCAACCGGCTCGGGTGGCCCTCGCCGAACAGAACGGACTGCCGGGCAACGATTGTCTCGGCGGAGTCGTAGGCGAGCTTGCCCGTGTTGAGGTTCCGGTCCCAGCGCGGATGGCAGCTGGACGTGATCTGCACGCGGAGCCGCTCGCCGGGCGCAAAGGTGTACGCCGTCTGCCAGAGACTGACAGTGTATTCATACGGCTTACCGGGTGCGATCGGGGAGGGCTCGTGGCCGGGCTCCCAGAGCCCGTTGCCTGCGTAGCTGTCCCGCCAGGACGCACGGATGATCCCATCGGCCAGGCCCAGGGACGTGCCGTCCGGGGTGACCCGGCAGAGGCGCACCACGAAATCGGTGTCGACGGCGGAGGACGCGGCGAAGAAGGTGGCGCTGACCTCGCCGAAGATGGTCACGGGTGCGTCGAACGGCGCCGTCGTGAAGGTCAGGACGTCGTCGCGCGCCTCGACGGCCTGCTGGTGCGCCGGCCCTGCCGGGACGGAGCCGTGGATCATGGTGGCCCCGCCCGCCGTCGGGACGGGGTCGAGGGGATCGTAGGCGTAGCTTTCCTGCCCGGCGGCGCCCGGCACATCCCCGAGGGACCCGCCGGCGCCCAGGAACCACGAGCGCTGCCGGGACGGGGCCGGAAGTTCCTCGAAGCCGTACCACCGGTTTTCCCCCATGACGTACAGCAGGACCGGCGGCACCTGGCGCAGCCCGTCGGGATCGCCCTTGAGGACGGCATCGAACCAGGCCGTCTGGAGTCCGGACAGATCGCCGAGGCCGTTCATCACGCCGGCGGCCGCGTTGAGCCCGAAGCTGACTTCCGGGTAGACCCCGGAGAAGTTGGTGTGGGTCCACGGGCCGATGATGAGCCGCGGCGCGGCCGCGGGATTGGCGCGGCTGTGCTCGAGCTGCATCCGGTACTGCGCGAGCGTGCTCGGGGCAAAGATGTCGAACCAGCCGCCGATGTGCAGGGTGGGCATGTCCACCGGCGCGGCCGACGCGGCGTCCCACACGCGCGTGAAGCCGCTCCCCGGGGTTTCTCCGGCCGAGGGCAGGACGTGGCGCCTCATGAAGGTGCCGAGCCTTGGGGACAGGTCCCGGAGCGGCAGTGTGCCGAAGGCCGTGGCGTCGGAAAACGAGCGGTCGAGGTCCAGCCACGATTCCATTTCCTTGGCCCGGAGCTCGGGGTCATCGGGGAAGTCCCGGAGCAGCTCATTGGCGGCGATGGAGGCATGGCCCCACGTGAGGCGGCTGCCGAGCTCGAACGCGCCGCCGCGGTAGAGGGAGCCGTTGTTTGCGTTGGCTCCTGCGGAGATGCCGGGGGCCAACGCGGCCAGCCCGGCGGGCCGGCGCGAGGCCGCGCGCCACTGGGTTTCGGCGAAGTATGACCGCCCCCACATGCCCACCACGCCGTTGGAGTACGGCAGCCGCGCTGCCCACTCGACTGTGTTGGCGCCGTCGGACGCCTCGTTGACGGAGGGGTCGAACGTTCCGCCGGAACCGAAGCGCCCGCGGCAGTCCTGCAGGATCACCACGTAGCCCGCGGCGGCGACCGTCGCCGGGTTCAGGTAGGCGGAATTGACGGCAAGGTCCCTGCCGTACGGCGTCCTGGTCAGCAGGACCGGGCAGGGTTCCCCGTCCGCGGGTCGGTACACGGTGGAGCGCAGGATGGTGCCGTCGGGCAGCGGTGTCTCGACGTCATGGTCAATAAGCACGGGGCGGGGTGTCACGGAAGGGTCCTAACGTGGAACGGAGATGCGGATAGACATGCCGGGAGGGGCCGGGGCGCGGTGCACGCGTCCCGGCCCCTTCGGGTGAGTGGCGGGTGAGTGGCGGGTTTTAGGCAGAGGTGCCGGCCGATGCCTTGGCGCCGAGGGCCTCGGTGGGCACCTGGTAGGTTTCCTTGACCCAGATCGCGGTGACGGCCGCGGAGACCAGGCAGCAGGCTGCCGTGAAGGCCGCCACCGGGACCCAGCCGACGGGGCCGGGCTGGACAATGGCGGCCGCAATTGCCGGGGCGAAGCCGGTGACGACGAGTCCCAGCTGCGAGGCCGTGGCGGCGCCCGTGTAGCGGATCCGGGTGGGGAACATTTCGGCCGTCATGGCCGGTCCCAGCGGGTTGACCATTCCGTAGCCCACGGTCATGAAGAGGATGCCGCTGGCGAAGATCAGCGGTACGACCGCGGTGCTGATGGACCAGAAGTAGGCGAAGGCGGCCACGGCACAGATGATGTTGCCGGTGATGAAGACCGGCTTGCGGCCGATCCGGTCGGCCAGAATACCGGCGTAGGGCTGGGCGATGATGCCCAGGGCGGCCGTGGCAATGGTGACCCCGAGCATGGCGGCGGAGGGGACGCCGAATTTTCCGGTCGCATACGCCAGTCCGAAGGCCGCGAAGACCGAGGACACCACGCTCCAGAGCCCGAAGAAGATGACTTTGACGATGGTGCGCCAGTGATCGCGCAGGACCACCTTGAGGGGCAGTTCCTGGCTGGCGCCTTCCTCCTTCGCGGCTTCGAAGACCTCGGATTCGGGCAGCCGCAGGCGGATGTAGAGGCCGACGGCGACCACCAGGATGCTGGCGAGGAACGGCAGCCGCCATCCCCAGCTGAGCAGGTCTTCCTGCGGGAGGAGAGACACTGCGAGGAAGGCCAGGGAGGCGAGCATGATCCCGGCCACGGCGCCGGTGTTGACCCAGCTGCTGTAGAAGGCCCGCTTGTTGCTGGGCGCATGCTCCATGGTCATAGTGACAGCGCCGACGGACTCTCCGGCCGCGGAGGCGCCCTGAAGTGCGCGCAGAACCACCAGGAGGACTGGGGCGGCGGCGCCGATGGCGGCCGCCGGCGGCAGGCAGCCGATGAGGAAGGTGGCCACGCCCATGACGACGAGCGTCAGGACCAGCATCTGGCGCCGACCGAGGCGGTCGCCAAAGTGGCCGATCACGCTGGCCGCGAGGGGCCGGACGACGTAGCCGATGCCGATGGTGGCCATGGACAGGATGGTGCCGAGGGCGGGATCGATGCCGGGGAAGAAGATCTTGTTGAAGATCAGGGCCGACGCCGAACCGTAGATGAAGAAGTCGTAGTACTCCAGGGTGCTGCCGATGAAGCTGGCGGCGGCGGCACGGCGGGCATGGGTGGTTCCCTCGCGGGAATCGGGGGCCTGTTCCGCGGGCGGCGTCAACGGCGACGGCGGAACGATGGGACCAGCGGTCATTGCGGATCTCCTAGATGGGCAGGCAAATAGCACCTGAAACGGTGAGGCTGGGAAAGATCTGTGGCTCGCATGCTGAGCAGGGCGGCGGGGTCGGCTGTGGCCTCCGTCACCCTGAAAGCAATGTTATGCACTTGGTTCTACGTCCGTCAATCTAAGTGCAAAATAAGAATGACAGTGGATGCGGCTGGCATGATGGAGGCGTGATGAGCGAGCGGCCGGCCTCCGTGCCCGGCATGGACCCGGACCTGGCCATCGACTTTCCGCGGCCGTTGAAGGGGCCGTCCACCCAGCACCAGTTGGTCACCCTGCTAGTCGATTACTGGTTCACCAGCGAGGAATGGCTGCCGTCCCGGCTTATCGCCGCACTGGCCGCCGGCCTCGGGATCACGGGCTCGGCGACGGCGACGGCGCTAAGCCGCCTGGCGTCCCGCGGGGTGCTGGAACAGTCGAGTGCCGGGCGGACCTCGCGCTACCGCATCACCCAGGGCGCACGGAACCGGCTGCGCCAAGGTTTCGCGCAGGTCTCCGCCTTCGGCGAGGAGTCCCGCCACTGGGACGGCAACTGGACCGTCATCGCGTTTTCCATTCCGGAGACGTCGCGGGATGTCCGCGAAATGTTCCGCTCACGCTTGCGTTGGCGCGGATTCGCACCGCTGTTCGGGGCGCTGTGGGTCTCGCCGCGCGACCACTCCGAGGAGCTCGAAAACACCTGCATGGGCTATGGCGTGGACGACTACGTCATCTTCCGCACGGCGGAATCCAGCCTCCGCGGCAAACGGCTCGTCGAGGCCTGGTCGCCGCAGGAGTTCAAGGAACAGTACCGTCCGTTTACCGAGAAATTCACGCCTTGGGCGGAGCGCCTCGACGCCGGTACGGTCAGCCCGGCGGAGGCCTTCAGGGTCAGGACCGAGCTGATGGACGCGTGGCGGGCCTTCCCGTGGAGTGACCCTGACCTTCCCGCCGAACTTCTGCCGGAAGCCTGGCCCCGGACTGAGGCCCGGGACCTGCTGGTGCTCCTCTACGACGGGCTCGCGGACGCTGCCACCGCCTACATTGAGGAAGTCGTGGCCCGGGAAGCGCCCGAACTGGCGGGCACCGCGCGGGCGCTGTCGGTGGCTTCGGGGCTCTAAGCCCGTCCGCGGTGACGGTGTCTAGTGGATCGAGGCCAGCAGGACGCCGACGCCGACGAAGAGCACCCCGAACGTCCGGTTCAGGACTTTCTGTCCGCGGGCGTCATGGGTGAAGCGCTGGAAGGACCTGGCCGCCGCCGCGAAGAAGAACCACATGACCAGGATGTCGATCACGATCACGGTGGCGGACAGGACCGCGTACTGCGGCAGCAGCGGCTGCTCCGGCCGGATGAACTGGGGCATGAAGGCCAGGAAGAACACCACGGCCTTGGGGTTGAGCAGGTTGACCCAGAGGCCGCGGCGGAACATGGAGAAGGCCGGCTCATTGCGCAGGGCTGCGGCCTTCTCCTGATCCAGATCCGGTTTGTGCAGGAACTGACGGATGCCCAGATAGACCAGGTAGGCGGCGCCGGCGTAGCGGATCACGTTGAAGGCGAGCGGCGAGCTCGCCACAAGCACTCCGACGCCGAGGGCCACGATCAGGATATGCACCACGAGGGCGGCCTGCTGGCCCAGGATGCCCCAGATGGAACGGCGGAACCCTGAGTTCAGGGAGTTGCTCATGGTGTTGATGGCGCCCGCGCCGGGAGTAAAGCTGATCAGGACGCCGGCGCCGGCCAGGGCCAGCCAAAGGGAGGGTTGCACCAGCCAAGTTTACGGTCCCGGCCGTGACCGGCCGGAACGGACGACGCAGCCGGCCCCGCTAGTTGGCCGGCCCCATTGGCCGGACTGCTTGTCCGCCCCGATGTCCAGCGGGAAGTCAGTCCCCGCGGACACCGTAGCTGAGGATCATGTTTCCTTTGCTGGTCTCCTGAGACTGCTGCAGCACCAGCCGGGTGAGGGGGTCGCCGTCGTTGAAGAGCCGCCGCCCGCTGCCCGCGACCACGGGATGGACGATCAGCATCAAGGTGTCGAGCAACCCGGCGAACAGCAGCTGGCGGACCAGCGAAATGCTGCTAAAGACCCCTATTTCACCGCCGTCGCTGTTCTTCAGGCCCGCCACAAAGTCCTCCAGCTGACCTTCGATGAGCCGCGAGTTTTGCCACTCAAGCTCGCCGGTCAGGGTCCGGGAGGCCACAAATTTGGGCAACTTGTTGATGAAGCCGCCAAAGTCGGCGTCGCTTTCGGCGTTCGGCCAGTAGCTCGCCCACTGCTGGTAACCGACGCGGCCCAGGAGCCCGGTGTCGATCCGGCCCATCATCTCGCTCATCCCGGCGCCCAACTCCGCGTCGAAACTGTCGAATTGCCACAGGAACGGGTCTTCAACCACCCCGTCCACGGAACAGAAAAGGCCGGCCGTCACTTTGCGCATGGGTTCTCCTTACCGATGTGTGTTTCAGTGCACCCTATCCGCAGATCAGGGAGCAGGGAATGGCTGTCAGCAACCTCGTTCGCGACTGCTCCGGACAACGGCGGTGCCGCCGCCCGGAGCAGCGCTTGCCTGCGGTGAGGTGCTGGCTGGCGGGACCGTCCCGTCAGAACCGCCAGCGCGTCGCCCGCCAGGGGTTAGCCGTTGGAAGTGGAGCCGCCCGTGGCGGCATCGTCCGCATCCCCGTCATTTGGGCCTCCATGGCCGCCGGCGCCGGGGCCACCCTGGCCTTGGTCCTGGGTCTCGGTCACGGTGAAGTTCGCATCCAGCAGGACGGTGGCGCGGCTGCCGTCCGCCTTCGTGATGTGGGCTTCGTAGGTGGCGCCGTCGGCGTCGGTCTCCATCCGTTCGATCGTCGCATTTGGCTGGGCAGCCTTCACCGCCGCCTCGACCTTCGTGGCGGTGTCACCGGTGAGGACCTCCTCCGTCTTGCCGTTGGCCTGGTGCGGGCCGCCTTGGCCTCCCGTGCCGCCGGGCATGCCGTAGCCGCTGTTGCCGTCAGGGGCCGCGGTGCTCGACGAGGAGGACGTGCCGGTGCCGTCGTCGGCCACTGCGGGGATGGCCGCCGCGCCGATGGCGCCGCCGCCGATCACCGCGGCAAGCATGATGCCGGCCGTCGTCTTGTTGATCTGTGCCATGGTGAAACTCCTTTGCTGGGGCCCGGGCATCCGGGCCGGCCGGGGATCCGGCCTGTCCCCAGCCTCTGCGTGGCAGGTATGGCCGCACTTTGGCGGCGCTGTGCCCGTGCTGTGAGTGCAGGTCGCGGACGCGCTACCGAATGTGCATGGTGTCAGAGCACTTGACTGAAGCCCGTGTCTCGCACGAGCCCGCGGGGTAGCCGCCGCGGCGGCTGGCCATGATGATCGCGAGGGCTGCCGCCGTCGGGATCGCAGCTGCGAACGGCACGAACCGGGCACCGGCGGTGCTGAGGGCCAGAGCGCCGTACCCGGCGCCGACGGCGATGCCCAGTTGAATGGTGACCACCGTCAGGCCGTTGGCCGCATCCTTGTGTTCTCCACCGGCCCGGAGGATCGCTGCCTGGTTGTAGATGCCGATGGCCCCAAACGCGGCTCCCCATACGGTCAGCAGTACGAGTTCGCCCACCCACGTGCCGCCCAGTACGGGCAACAGGGCGAAGGCGCCCGCGAGCAAGGCCACCGCGGACAGCAAGGAGCGCCGTGGATGGGAATCCGCCGTCAGTCCCGCGATCCAGATTCCCACGAGGCCTGCGCCCCCCACCACGGAGAGGGAAATGCCCGTGAAGCTATCCGGTAGCCCGGAGGTCTGGAGGAACGGGGCGATGTACGTAAAGAGCGTGAAGTGCCCAAGGAGCAGGAGCGGCCAGGCCGTGGCCACGGCGATCACGCCTGGCAACTTCAGTGCTCCGCGGAGGGACGGTGCTGCATTGCTGCCCCCGTCCGGAGCAGCGGGGAGCATCCAGACGGCCAGCAAGGCCAAGACACCTCCGACTCCTGCCAGGATAAGGAAGGAGGCACGCCACGTCAGCACCGAGCCCATGAGCGTGCCGATCGGAGCACCGACAGCCAGGGCGATGCTGGTGCCGCTGAAAACTATCGCCATTGCTTTCCCGACCGCGTGCGCTGGAACGATCCGCGCCACGTACGGAGCCATGCCGGACCACAGCATCCCGTGGGCCACTCCGCCGAGAAGTCTTGCGCCGATGGCCAGGCCCAAGCCGGGGCTGGAGGCCAGCAGCACGTTGCTGACCGCGAAAGCAACCACTGTCGCGATCAACAACGTTTTGCGGCGGATCCGTCCGCCCAGAAGCCTCGACAGGGGAATTGCTGTGAAGACGATGACAGCCGCGTAGGCGGCTGTCAGGGATCCTACGGCCGATTCCTCTACCCCCAGGTCGCGGCTGATCTGCGGCAGCAGCCCGGACGGCAGGAGTTCAGTCGTGACGGCGGTGAAACCCGCTGCGGCCAGAATCAGAAGACCTCCCCACGGCAACCTCGGTGCAGGAGACGATCCCTCAGACACGGCGGGTATCGAACCTGGCTGCGTCGGCGGGGACTGCGGTGATGCGGCAGGCGCGGGTGTTTCGGCGACGAAAGAGTCTGGCGTCAAGGGGTTTCCTCATAGGTCGTGTCCGGCAGGGTGCGGCCGACGGGGGTTAGGCGTCGTCGCGGGCAAGGTTCTTGGAGAGCTCACGGTGGGCATCGGCCTGGGCGAGCAGCTCCTTGGCCCGGGCCTCGAAGACCCCGACGGCGTCGGCACCGGCGGCAAACCGGAGCGGCGGCTCGTCCAGTTCGGCGAGATGGGTCAGGGCGTCGGCGAGCTTGGCCGGGTCGCCGCCCTGCTGTCCGTCCATGCCCTTCCATGCGGTGACCGTCTGCTCGGTCCTTTCGGCGTAGTCCTCGATGGCAGATACGGCATAGCTGGTGGATTCCGGACTGAGCAGCTCCGTGCGGAAGAACCCCGGCTCCACGAGCATGGTGCGGATGCCGAACGGGGCGACTTCGGGAGCCAGCGACTCCGCCCAGCCCTCGAGACCGAACTTCGCCGCCGCGTAGGCAGTCAGGAACTCTCCGCCTGTGATTCCGGCGGTCGAGGAAATGGTGATGAGCAGCCCCGAATGCCGGGCCCGCATGACGGGCAAGACAGCGCGGGTGACGTTCATAGGCCCGAACATGGTGGTTTCGACCTGTGCCCGGAAGTCCTCCGGGGTGATTTCCTCGAAGAACCCGGCGTAGAAATTGCCGGCGTTGTTGACCAAAACGTCGATCTGGCCAAACCGGTCCACGGCAGCCTGCACGGCCGCTTCGGCAGCTGCAGGGTCGGTGACATCGAGCTTTACCGTCAGCAGGTCCTGGTTCTCGCCGACGGCGTGCGTGACCTTTTCTGGGTTGCGGCCGGTCGCGACCACCGCGTGGCCGGCGGCCAGGGCCGCCTTGGCGATGTCGGTTCCCATGCCGCGGCCGGCGCCGGTGATGAACCAGACTTTCTTGGCGGGCACGTTTTCCTTCTCTCCGGTCATGTAGTCCTGCTCAGTCATGTGATCGTTCTGTCTTTCTTGGGTTGGCTGTTTCTGGCTGCGCGTGGGATCGCATCCCAGGGACGGTGGATCCGCCGGCAGGATCGCCGGCAGCAGCTGTATCGGGAGGCGTTGCCGCCCAGCTGGCGAGGAACGCCAGCGCGTGTTCGGACGCGGAGCCTGGCTCCGCCGTAAAGGTGAAGAGGGTCTGTCCTTCATCGCCGGGTAGGTGCAAAGTCTCGTACTGCAGGGACAAATCTCCGGCGACCGGGTGATGGAAGCGTTTGGTCCCTGTGGTGTGGATTCGCACGTCGTGTCCGGCCCAGAGCGCGGCGAACAGATTACTGCGTGTGGTTAGTCCCCCCACCAGCTCGTTCAGAGCCCGGTCGTGCGGGTTCCGCCCTGTTTCCAGGCGGAGCATCGCGACCGTAGTGGCCGCGATCGCTCGCCAATCGGGGTAGAAGTCACCTGCGTTCGGATCGAGGAAAAGGTACCGCGCCTGGTTCGGCAGCGGGCCCGGAGTGCCCGGCCCCGACCGCGCGGCGGAGTTGAACACCTCCGCATACAACGCACGGCCCAGCACGTTGGCGGCCAGCACGTCCGAACGGCCGTTCTGCACGAGCGCAACTACGCCGGTCATGGCATCCAGGAGACGCACCACCCCGGGACGGACCCGTTGTTGCGGTGGCCGGCGTGGCGCCCGACGAGCCGGGGTGTTGGCCGTCCGAGCCAGGTCCATCAGGTGCGTCCGCTCGGCCTCGTCCAGCTGAAGGGCAGCGGCCACGGCCTCGAGCACCGCGCTGGAGACGCCGCGCAGGCTGCCGCGCTCCAGCCGCGTGTAGTAGTCCGTGCTCACCCCGGCGAGCTGCGCCACTTCCTCACGCCGCAGACCCGGCACCCGGCGCAGCTCCCCGTAGCTGGGGATCGCGGCCTGCTCCGGGCTGATCTTCGCGCGGCGCGAAATCAGGAACTCACGGATTTCGTCTCTGTCCACACCCAACACGCTACGCAGCCCGGGCGGCCGGTGGCAGTGTCTATCAGACACCCCCAAACTGCTGCCGCGTCAGATTCGGAGTGGGAGCGGCTCGGGCGCGGCGGCCACCCCGGACGGGAAAACCCAGGCCTTCCACCACTAGCCGGGAGTCCGGACCAAGGGACCCGCGCCTCAGGCCCGGGCGATGACCTCGCCGTTGGGAATCAGGAACCAGCCGTCCTCAGTGGAGCCCCACCGGTGCCACCCGGCGGAAATCCGGGCCAGGTCAGCCTCGCTGGCAAAGCCGTACTCGAGCGCCTGGTCGGCAAAGGACGAATGCAGCACCCGCTCACCCCACACCCGTGCCTGCCACCGCCGCTGCTGCCCGGTGGCGTAGAGCCAGTTGCTGCTCGACGGCGCCACGTCGGTGAACCCGGCGGCCTGTGCCCAGGACACGAGCCGGCGGCCGGCATCGGGTTCGGCGCCGTTACGGCGCGCGATCCGCTGATACAAGTCCATCCAGTCGTCGAGTTCGGCGATGGCCGGGTACCAGCTCATGCCGTGGAAATCGGCGTCGCGCACCGCCACAATGCCGCCGGCTTTGGCCACCCGGCGCATCTCGCGGAGGGCCGCGACGGGGTCCGTGAGGTGCTGCAGGACCTGATGAGCGTGGACGACGTCGAACGACTCGTCCGGGAAATCGAGGTCGTAGACGTTGCCGGTGGCGAAGTCGACGTTGTCCACACCGCGCTCGGCGGCGAGGGCCGCTGCCTGGGCGATGATGTCGGGGGAACGGTCCAGGCCCGCGACCCTGCCCGGTGCCACCATCTCCGCGAAGTCGCAGGTGATGCTGCCCGGCCCGCAGCCGACGTCCAGGACGGAGACCCCGGGTGTGAGATGCGGGATCACGAACGCGGCCGAGTTCTCCGCCGTGCGGGAGGCGTGGGCGCGGACCACCGACTCGTGGTGGCCGTGCGTGTACACATCGTCAGGCTGCTGCGCACTCATAATGGAACGCTACCCTCCCGGGATCGGAAATGGGTGGACCCACCCAACTAGCTCGCAGCAGGGGCCGTTATGAGCCCTCAAAACGGCCCCTGCTGCGAGCTAGTTGGGGGAGGAGTGGAAATGAGCAACAGCAATAAGGGACTGGGCCTGTTCCGGGCCACTGGGATCTACGTCGGGGCGATCCTCGGTTCGGGTGCCCTGGTGCTCCCGGCCATGGCGGCCGACGTGGCCGGCCCGGCATCACGGGTCCCCGTAGGCCTTGGTAGCCCTTGACACGGTGAGATGTCTAACCGAGGCGAGGCGTAGGAGCCGCAAATCGTGCCGGCTCCTACGCCCTAAATCGCACCTACCGGCGGGAGAACTGACCTTCATATAGGCCGGCCGGATCGATCTTGGACCGTCAAACGACTGCTGCTGTGGCGGCGGAGGTCTTCGCGGTGGTGGTGTAGCCGGTCTTGGTTCCGGTGACGGTGATGGTGAGGGTCTTGCCGGTATCGGCCGCGGCGACCTTGTAGGTCGCGGCGGTCGCGCCGAGGATGGCGACGCCGTTGGCTTTCCACTGGTACGTCAGGGTCACCGGTGCCGGTCCCCAGGTTCCGGGGACTGCGGTCAGGGTGGAGCCGACCTTGGCGGTGCCCGTGATGGTCGGCACCGGCGCCGTCAGGGAGCCTTTCGCGACTATTGCTGTGGCGGTGGAGGTTTTCGCGGCGGTGGTGTAGCCGGTCTTGGTTCCGGTGACGGTGACGGTGAGGGTCTTGCCGGCGTCGGCCGCGGCGGGCTTGTAGGTCGCGGCGGTCGCGCCGATGATGGCGACGCCGTTGGCTTTCCACTGATACGACAGGGTCACCGGTGACGGTCCCCAGGTCCCCGGGACCGCGGTCAGGGTCGAGCCGACCTTGGCCGTGCCCGTGATGGTCGGCACCGGCGCCGTCAGGGAACCTTTCGCGACTACTGCTGTGGCAGCGGAGGTCTTGGTAATGGAGGGGTACCCGGCCTTGCTGGCCGTTACTTTCAGAGTGATGGTCTTGCCGTAGTCGGCGGCAAGCAACGCGTAGGTTTTCCCTGTTGCCCCGGTGATGGCCGTTCCGGAGCGGAACCACTGGAAACCCAGTACATCTGGCGTCGGCGACCAAGTTCCAGTGACCGCTGTCAGGGTCCGCCCCACTTGGGGAGTCCCGGAGATGCTTGGTACGGCCGTTGTGGACCAAATCCAACCCGCGTTGAGGGTGTAGGTCTTGCCCCAGCTTGCCCAGCTGTTGTAGCCGTCGATTCTGATGTAGGCGCGGCCAACAGGGAGGCTGATTTGTTGGCTGGCGAGCCAGGTGCCGTCAGCGGCGGAGCCGTCGAGGTTGAAGCTGTAGAGGTTGGTGCCGTTGGCGTTGTAGATGTTGAGCGTGTAGGTGGAACCGGTT
>NZ_BAAAQB010000002.1:0-22091 GCF_039531445.1 Arthrobacter humicola
GACGAGATTTCCGAGGCCCTGCGGGACCTGCACGAGGCCGGCTGCGACCTCATCACGATCACCCAGTACCTGCGCCCGTCCGAACGGCACCTTCCGGTGGGCCGCTGGGTCAAGCCGCAGGAATTCGTGGACCTGCAGCAGGAAGCGGACGAGATCGGCTTCCTGGGCGTCATGTCCGGACCCCTGGTGCGCTCCTCCTACCGCGCCGGCCGGCTCTGGGCCACCGCGATGCGCAAGAAAGGCTGGGAAATCCCGGCCCAACTCGCCCACATCGAAAGCTCCGGCAGCACCCGCCAGGAAGCCAGCTCCATCCTCGCCGCGCACGCCGGCGTCTGACACCTGCAGAGGACTAACGATGATCCCCACCAGAATCGAAATCATCCCTTCAGAGGGAATCGTGGAGCAGGTCACGGCCCTGGTGCCCTTGAGCACCACGCTTACCGTCACGTGCCTGCCCCACCACGGCATCGAGCGGACCATGCGTGCCGCGGTGCAGCTTAGCCTGCACGGCTACTCCGTCATTCCGCACCTCGCGGCGCGGAGCCTGCCTGGTCGTGTCGAGCTGACCGAAATCCTCCGCGACTGCAATGTTGCCGGCATCGGTGAGGTGTTCGTGATCGGCGGAGACCGGAAGCAGCAGGCCGGTCCGTACGGGTCCGCCCTCCCGGTGCTGGAAGACATCGCGCAGTACACCGGCGGAGTGATGCGGGCAGGCGTTGCGGGCTACCCGGAGGGACACCCCGCTGTGGGTGCCCTGGACCTCGTGGACGCCCTGCTGGCCAAGCAGCACCTGGCCACGCATGTCGTCACGCAGATGTGCTTCTCCGCGCCGAAGATCCTTGACTACGCGGCGCTCCTCCGCCGGGAAGGCGTGCAACTGCCCGTCTGGGCCGGGGTGGCCGGGGCCGTCCCGCGGACCAAGCTGGTTTCCCTCGCCGCGCAGATCGGCGTCGGAAGTTCCCTGAAGTTCCTCAGCCGCAAGGGGCCGTTGGCACGCAAGCTCCTGAGCGGGGACAGGTACTCGCCCCAGAGTCTGGTGACGGGTCTGCAAAGCCAGCCCGGCAGCATCGCGGGCATCCATCTCTACAGCTTCAACAACCTTGACGCGGTCCCTGACGGGCCGGATCAAGCGTTAACCCCAGCAGCACTTCAGCCGGCATTGATTCGAAGGGCAACACGTGACAACTAGAGTCGTAACTTCCCACCAGGAACCGCACCTTGAGCGGCAGCTCAGCAACAGGCACATCCAGCTTATTGCGATCGGCGGCGCCATCGGCACCGGCCTGTTCATGGGCTCGGGCAAGACGATTTCGGCGGCCGGACCCTCCGTCATCTTCGTGTACATGATCATCGGCTTCATGCTGTTCTTTGTCATGCGGGCGATGGGCGAACTGCTGCTGAGCAACCTGAACTACAAGTCCTTCAGCGACTTTGCCGCGGACCTACTGGGCCCCTGGGCAGGCTTCTTCACCGGCTGGACCTACTGGTTCTGCTGGGTGATCACCGGGATTGCGGATGTCATCGCCATTGCGGGCTACTCGCAGGAACTCTGGCCGGCGCTACCTTTGTGGATCCCCGGCCTGGTTACCATCGCCATCCTGCTGCTGCTGAATCTGGCCACGGTGAAGGCGTTCGGCGAGACGGAGTTCTGGTTCGCGCTGATCAAGATTATCGCCATCGCGGCACTGATCGTGGTGGGTCTGTTCATGATTTTCAGCGGGTTCAGCTCCGACGCCGGACCGGCCAGTTTCAGCAACTTGTGGAGTCACGGCGGCTTCTTCCCGAATGAATTCATGGGCTTCGTGGCCGGTTTCCAGATTGCCGTGTTCGCTTTTGTGGGCATTGAGCTGGTGGGCACCACGGCTGCCGAGGCCAAGGACCCGGAGAAGAATCTGCCCAAGGCGATCAACTCCATTCCCATCCGTGTGCTGCTCTTCTACGTGGGCGCCCTGATCATCCTGATGTCCGTCATCCCGTGGACCCAGTTCCAGGCCGGCCACAGCCCCTTCATCGCCATGTTCTCACTGGCCGGCCTGGGTGCCGCCGCCACCGTGGTGAACCTGGTGGTCCTGACCTCGGCGATGTCCTCGGCCAACTCCGGTATCTACTCCACTTCACGCATGGTGTACGGACTG
This sequence comes from Arthrobacter humicola, assembly GCF_039531445.1. NCBI lineage: Bacteria > Bacillati > Actinomycetota > Actinomycetes > Micrococcales > Micrococcaceae > Arthrobacter > Arthrobacter humicola. The sequence continues at coordinate 2,136 of NZ_BAAAQB010000002.1, forward strand.
GCCCAGGAAGGTGACGCTCCCGGCGTGTTCGGCGGGCTCTCCCGGCGGAAGGTCCCGCAGAACGCCCTGTTCCTCTCCTGCGTACTGCTGCTCTCAGGCGTGGTGCTGATGTACGCGGGACAGGACATCGGCAAGGCCTTCGACATGGTGACCACCGTGTCCGCTGTCTGCTTTGTCTTCGTGTGGTCCATCATCCTGGCCAGCTACATCGCCTTCCGCCGGCGCCGCCCGCAGCTGCACGACGCATCCAAGTTCAAGATGCCCGGCGGCATTGCCATGGTCTGGGTTGTCTTCGCTTTCTTCGGTTTCGTGCTCTGGACGCTGACCACCCAGCCTGACACGCTCACGGCCCTGCTATTCACCCCGGTGTGGTTCATTTTGCTCGGCATCGCATGGTACATCCTGCGCCGCCGCCCCACGCACCTGGCCCGCTACGCGACGTTCCAGGCCGAACTCGCCCGGGACATGGAACAGGAAGCCTGAGCAATGAACACCACACCGACGACGGGTTCGCCCCAGGAACCCATGGAACATACAGCCACGTCTGAACACGTGCTCACTCTCGACTGCCGGGAGTCTCCCGGTATCGTCCACGCGATCTCGGGGTTCCTGCTGGACCACGGCTGCGACATCATCGACAACAAGCAGTACGGAGACCGCGGGGAAGGGCACTTCTTCATGCGCGTCCACTTCTCCTCTGCCCCGGAGTCCTTCAGCACCGAGCAGCTGCGCCGCGACTTTACGGTCCTGGCGGAGAAATGGCAGATGAACTGGCAATTGGAACCGCACGGCCGCAAACGCCGTGTCCTGGTCATGGTGTCCAGGATGGGCCACTGTCTCAATGACCTTCTGTTCAGGGCGCGGACAGGCGACATCCCCGTGGAAATCGTCGCCGTGGTCTCCAATCATCGCGATCAGGAGGGGCTGGTGCAGTGGCACGACATCCCGTTCTTCCACCTGCCGGTGACCAAGGACTCCAAGCCGGCGGCCGAAGCCAGGCTTCTGGAAATCGTTGACGAATTCGACGTGGAACTCGTGGTCCTGGCCCGCTACATGCAGGTCCTCAGTGACGGACTATCAGCCAAACTCGCGGGACGGACCATCAACATCCACCACTCCTTCCTGCCGAGCTTCAAGGGGGCCAAGCCCTACCACCAGGCCTACGACCGCGGGGTGAAGACCGTGGGCGCCACCGCCCACTACGTCAATGCCGAGCTGGATGAGGGCCCGATCATCTCGCAGCAGGTCATCGACGTGGACCATACCTACACCGCCGACGACCTCGTGGCGGTGGGCAGGGATGCCGAGTGCGCCGCCCTGCGCAATGCCGTGCGCTGGCACTGCGAGGGCAGGGTCCTGCTCCTCGGCAACCGGACCGTCGTCTTGCGGTAGGACAGGTCCTATTGGTCGACCCTCGCCGCCGTCGATTGCTCCGTAACCGCCCTTTAGAGCCTCCAAATGGGCGGTTACGGAGCAGTCGCTGGGGGTTAGCCGTGTGCCGCGAGGTAGCCGATCAGGCCCTTGACGGTGGCAACGGCCGGGTAGTCGCGCTCCGGAATGTCCACGCCGGTGGCCTTGTCGATGGTTTCCACGAGCCGCAGGAAGTCCAGCGAATCGAGTTCCAGGTCCTGGCGCAGCCGGGCGTCCTCGTCGACGTCGTCGAAGTCGACGTCGGGGGCCACTTCGCCGATCGCGGCGTGCACGGCCGCCCGGGCGTCCTGTTCGTTCATGGTTCCTCCGCTTTCCTGGCGTTGGGTGTCACAGATGCTCGGGCTCTTGCAACAGCTCGTTGATCAGGGCCAGGTAGCGGCCGCCGCGCAACCCGTCGCTGACCCGGTGGTCCGCCGAGAGCGTCGCAATGACAGCGTGCCGGACCCCGAGGAGCCCGTTTTGGGCCCAAGGCTGTTCCGTCACGCGGCCGAAACCCACCATCGCGACCTGGGGCGGGTAGATCACGCCGTAGACACTGTCCACGCCGAGGTCTCCGAGGTTGGTCACCGTCAGGGTTGGATCGGCCATCTCGGCGCGCAACAGACGCCCCGCCCGGGCCCGGCTGACAAGATCCCGCAACTGCTCCATCAGCACGTCCAGGGGCAGGGTGTCGGCGTCGTGGATGGCGGGGGCCACCAGGCCGCCCTGTCGCAGGGCCACCGCGACGCCCAGGTGCACCGCCGCACTGGGCCGGAACCCCCCGCCGTCGTAGAAGCCATTCACTTCGGGGACTTCCTTGGCCGCGAGCGCCGCGGCCTTGAGCAGGAGCGCGGAGGGGACCAGCCGGGCGGCGACGGGCCGGTGCGCGTTGACGGACTGCATCCACTCGACGCCGGCCCGGAGGTCCAGCGTGGTGCTGAGGTAGTAGTGCGGGATGGTCTGCTTCGAACGCGTCATCAGGGCGCCGATGGCGCGGCGCAGGCTGGCCACGCGCTCGCGGGCCTCCGACGACGGCTTCCCTTTAGCCGGCGCTTCCGGTTCCGGAGCAGCGGGTGCGGCTTCCAGCCCTGAAACCGCGACGGCGGCCTCCGGGAGGACGGCCCCCGGGGGACCGGCTTCGGGACGCGCCTCCGCGGGCCCTGCCGGCGGAACGGCTGCTGCGGCGTCCTGCACGTCGGTCACTGTCACGGCGCCATCCGGGCCGGTGCCGGCCACGGCGGACAGCTCGATCCCGAGTTCCGCCGCGAGCCGCCGGGCCCGCGGCGTGGAGCGCACCCTGGCCGCGCTGCCGGGCCGGGCCGCCCTGGCATGTTCCACATCCGCCCGCGTGATGGCGCCGGCTTTGCCGGTGCCATGGATCCTGCCGGTGTCCACGCCCAGACGGTGCGCCAAATGCCGCACCGGCGGCGCGATCGGGGGACCGGCCGTGGCCGCCGGTGCTTCCGGAGCGCGAGGCTTGACAGCGGGGGCTTTCGACGGCGCCCGCGCCGGGGGCGCCTCATGAACCGGTGCCCCCACCTCGGCGGGGGTCTGGGTGATCCGGGCCAGCGGGGTTCCCACCGGAACGGTTTCGCCGATGCCCACCAGGAGGTCTGCCACGACGCCCTCCTGGAAGGACTCCACATCCATGACGGTCTTGTCCGTGTCCACGACTGCCACGAGGTCGCCGCGGCGCACGTAGTCACCGGGCTTGACGAGCCATTCGACCAGCTTGCCGTGCTCCATGTCAGCCCCGAGCGAGGGCATGAGGAAGTCACCCACCGGCGTCCACCGTCTCCTTGGCGGCGGCGACGACCCGTGCCGCGGAAGGCAGGGCGGCCAGCTCGAGGTGCTTGGCGTAGGGGATCGGCACCTCGGCGCTGCAGACCCGGCCCACCGGCGCATCTAGGTCGAAGAACACCTGCTCGGTGATCCGGGCACTCACCTCGGCCGACAGGCTGCCGCTGCGCCAACCTTCATCGACCACCACAGCCCGGTGGGTCCGGGTCACGGATGCCATGATGGCGGCGTCGTCGAGCGGGCGGAGCGTGCGCAGGTCCAGGACCTCGGCATCGATCCCGTCGGCCGCGAGCTGTTTCGCGGCGTCGAGCACGGCGGGGAGGGTCCCGCCGTAGGTGATCAGCGAGATGTCGTTGCCGGGGCGCCGGATGGCGGCCGTGTCGATGTCTACCGGCCCGGCGTCGTCGGCCAGATCCCCGGGGACGTTATACAGCGAGCCGTGCTCGAAGATCAGCACGGGATCCGGGTCCTGAAGCGCAGTCCACAGCATGCCGCGGGCGTCTTCGAGGGTAGCCGGGGCGAGGATCCGCAGGCCCGGGATATGCGCATACCAGCCCTCGAGGCTGTGCGAGTGCTGGGCGCCGAGCTGGCGGCCGGCACCCGTGGTCATCCGGATCACGAGCGGCACGTGGAACTGCCCGCCGGACATGTGCAGCAAGGTGGCGGCGTTGTTCACGATCTGGTCGAGGGCCAGAAGGCTGAAGTTAACCGTCATGATTTCCACGATCGGGCGCATGCCGCCAAGCGCGGCCCCGATCCCGGCGCCGACGAACCCGGACTCGGACAGCGGGGTATCGCGGATCCGGTCCGGGCCGAACTCCTCCAGCAGGCCCAGGCTGACCGCGAACGAGCCGCCGTAGGCGCCCACGTCCTCACCCATCAGGAACACGCGTTCGTCGCGGATCATGGCGTCGCGGATGCCCGCGCGGAGCGCTTCGCGGTAGCTGGATTTCATGGCGCGCCGGTTTCCTTCCCTGCAGGCTGCGTGCCGGTGCCGGGGCCGGCACCGTCTCCGGTGCCGCGCTCGCTGTACACAAAGCGGGTCAGTTCCTCCACCGGCTCCGGTGTTCCGGCCTCGGCGAAGTCGACGGCGGCCGCGATTTCCGCTTGCGCGTCCGCCTGCAGCTGCTCCCACTCGGCGGCCGAGAGCTGGCCCGCGGACTCCAGCGCGGTCCGCAGCAGCGTGATCGGGTCCCGCTCCATCCACCGCGCCACCTCGTCCTTGGCCCGGTAGCGTTCGGGATCGAACATCGAGTGGGCCCGGAAGCGGTAGGTCCGCAGCTCCAGGAAATGCGGGCCGCCGCCGGAGCGGACGGCGTCCACCGCGCGCCGTGCGCCCTCCTGGACGGCCAGGACATCCATGCCGTCCACGGCCCACGCCGGGATCTCATATGCGGCGGCCTTGAGGGCGATGTCCGTCTGAGATTCGGAGCGGGCCAGGGCGGTTCCCATGGCATAGAGATTGTTCTCGCAGCAGAACAGCACAGGCAGCTGCCACAAGGCCGCCAGGTTCAGGCTCTCGTGGAATTCGCCTTCGGCCACCGCACCTTCGCCGAAGAAGCACGCCGTGACATTGGAGCGTCCCGCCATCTTGTCGGCGAGCGCCAGGCCGACGGCGAGCGGCAGGCCCCCGGCGACGATCGCGTTCCCCCCGAAGAACCGGGTGGCGGCGTCGAAGAGGTGCATTGAGCCGCCGCGCCCGCGGCAGCACCCTTCAACGTAGCCGTACATTTCGGCGAGGATCGCCCCGGCCGAGACGCCCCGCAACAGCGCGTGGCCGTGCTCCCGGTACGTCGCGACCACGGCGTCCTCCGGTCCCAGGGACGCCAGGACGCCGGCGGCAACGGCCTCCTCGCCAATGTAGACGTGCAGGAAGCCGCGGATCTTGGCGGCGCTGTAGAGCTCGACGCATTTCTCTTCGAGCTGGCGGACGCGCAGCATCTGCAGCAGCAGGTGCCGGCCTTGGGCCGCGTCCACGGCGCCCCCGCCCGGGCCTGGGGTGCCGGTCATTTCGGTTCCAGCCCTGTGCCGGCCGCGTCAGGCGGGGTAGCGTTCGGCGGGGGAGTCTCGATGGTGGAGGTGTCACCCTCGGGCAGCCCGAGCTCGCGGGCCTTGAGCAGGCGCCGGAGTATCTTTCCGCTGCGGGTCTTGGGCAGCGCGGTGGTGAAGTCGAGCAGCCGCGGCGCGACGGCCGGACCCAGCCGCTTGCGGGCGAAGCCGATGATGTCCAGCGCCAGCTCCCCGGACGGCTCCCAGCCGCTCCGGAGCTCAACGAAGGCCTTGACCACTTCGCCCGCCACCGGGTCCGGGACACCGATCACGCCGGCCTCGGCCACGGCGGGGTGCTCCATGAGGGAACTCTCCACCTCGAACGGGCCGATCAGGTGCCCCGAGGATTTGATGACGTCGTCGCCCCGGCCCACAAACCAGTAGTAGCCGTCGGCGTCGCGTTTGGCGAGATCCCCGGTCAGGTACCAGCCGCCCGCGAAGCAGCGGCGGTAGCGTTCCTCCTCATGCAGGTAGCCGCGGAACATGGAGGGCCAGCCGGGCCGCAGGGCCAGTTCACCCATGGTGTCCGGGGCCGTGACCAGGACGGCTTCGCCGTCGCGGATGACGGGCTTGCCGTCCGCGTCCCGGACCACGAGGGCCGCTTCTACGCCCGGGAGCGGCCGGCCCATGGAGCCGGGCCGGATCTCGGTGGCGGCGTAGTTGGAAATCATGATGCCGCCTGTTTCGGTCTGCCACCAGTTGTCATGCACCGGCTGGCCGAAGGCCTCTTGCCCCCACACCACCACCTCCGGGTTGAGCGGCTCGCCGACGCTGGCGACGAAGCGCAGGGCGGAGAGGTCGTGTCCCGCGGCGTGGTCGGCCCCGGCCTTCATGAGCATGCGCAGGGCCGTCGGGGCCGTGTACCAGACCGTGACCCCCTGTTCGGCGAGGATCCGGTACCACCGGTCCGCGTCCATTTCCTCCTCGTCCACGATGGCCGTCACCCCGTGGCTCAAGGGCGCGATCACGCCGTACGAGGTTCCCGTGACCCAGCCGGGGTCGGCCGTGCACCAGTAGACGTCATCGGGGTGCAGGTCCAGGGCGAAGGTGCCGGTCGCGTGGTGGGCGGTCACGGCGTCGTGCACGTGGATGGCGCCCTTCGGAGTGCCGGTGGTGCCGGACGTGAAGTGCAGCAGGGCCATGTCCTCCGGCTGGGTGGCTGCGATGTCCCCGTCCGGCGGGGCTTCGCGCATGAGGGCGGCGAGGTCCAGGGTCCCGGGCTCGGGATCGCCGTCGGCGTCGATGAGCAGGACGTGGCGCAGGTCGGGGAGCTGCCCGCGCAACTGCGCGATTTTCTTGCGGTACAGCGCCCGCGTGGTGACCAGCGCCCGGCCGGAGCCCAGCGTGAGGCGCTGCCGCACGGGCTCGGGGCCGAACGCGGAGAACAGCGGGCAGAACACGCTCGCGTTCTTGAACGTGCCGAGCACGGCGATATACAGGTCGGGCCCGCGGCCGGTGAGGGAGAACACCCGTTCCCCGCGGCCGACGCCGAGGCTGCGGAGGACCCCGGCGAAGCGGTTGGTCTGTTCGGCGAGTTCGGCGTAGCTCAGTGAATGGGTGCTGCCATCGGCGCGGACAAACCGCAGGGCCTCCCGGCCGGCGCCGCTGCCGGCTGCGTGCCGGTCCACGGCCTCGTAGGCGATGTTGAGGCCGCGGCCCCCGGGGAGCCCGGACAGTGCACGGCGGCCCTCATCCCAGGTAAATGCCGCGCAGGCCGCGTCATAATCCACCAGGTTCGGCCGGATCCGGAAACTGCCGATGTCTTTGGTGATCGCAGGCCAGCGGATGGATGGTTCGGTTCCTGCCGTCATGGTTCCATCGGACTCCCGTGCGCCGGTGCCGCCAAGAGTAAAAGGTCCCGGCCCCCGACATATGGGCGCCCGGCTGGGAATCCGCGGCGGACCAGCCACTAAACTGGGACCCATGACTGCCACCCGTGACTTCGCAGCCGACGCTGCCTCTGCCCGTGCCCGACTCCTGGAACTGATCAAGGAGCTGGCCGTCGTCCGCGGCAAGGTCATCCTCTCCAGCGGCGCGGAGGCGGACTACTACATCGACTTGCGCCGCATCACCCTGCACCACGAGGCATCCAAGCTGGTGGGGCAGGTCATGCTCTCCCTGATGGACGACGCCGGGATCGACTTTGATTGCGCCGGCGGGCTCACCATGGGGGCAGACCCGGTGGGCACGGCCGTCATGCACGCCGCCGTCGACGCCGGCCGTCCGGTGGACGCGTTCGTCGTCCGCAAGGAGCAGAAGTCCTACGGCATGGGCCGCCAGGTGGAAGGCCCCTCGGTCGAGGGCCGCCGGGTCCTGGTCCTGGAAGACACGTCAACCACCGGCGGCTCCGCGCTGACCGCCGTCGAGGGCGTTCGCAAGGCCGGAGGCAACGTTGTGGCCGTCGCCGTGATCGTGGACCGCGACACGGGAGCCAAGGAAAAGATCGAAGCCGAAGCCGGTGTTCCGTACCTCTTCGCGTTCGGCAAGGACGAACTGGGCCTGAGCTAGGCGTTTCACCGGCGGCGGACACGTATGGACCGTGCTTTGGGGGTGACTTATCATTTCTTAAATACCCCCATCGGTACCCGCCTCTGGAGAAACGCGCCATGCTTCCGCCCAATGAAGATTTGACGACTGAGTCCATCAGCACTGTCGACCAGGTCCAGAACCTGATCCTGGACAGTGCGGACTTTGAAGAGTTCCTGAACGAACTCGCGCGTTTTTCCGCGCACCAGGTGGCCGGTGAGGGCGACGACGCGCTGTGCGGGATCACCTTGCTGCGGGACCGGAAGGCCGCGACGATCGGCTGGAGCAGTGAGTCTGCCCGGGAAGTGGACGAGATCCAGTACCGGCTGGCCCAGGGGCCGTGCCTGACGGCGGCGCAGGAGGAGCGCGAGGTCTACGTGCCGGACCTTTTTGAGGAAGACCGCTGGGGTCCGGACTACGCCAACGCCGTGGCCTCGCACGGGCTGCGTTCGGTGCTCTCCGTGCCGTTCCATCTCCAGGGCGAAGCCCAGGCCGCTTTGAACCTGTACTCGGACGTGCCGCGCAAGTTCGACGGTGACGTCGCGGACCGGGCGCGCGACTACACCCGGCAGATATCCCAAGCCCTGCGCATGGCCGTGCGCTTTTCCCTGCACACGGACAGCGCCACGAACCTGCGCGCCACCCTCGAGTCCCGGACCGTCATCGACATGGCGATCGGGATCGTCATGGCGCAAAACCGCTGCGACCAGCAAACCGCGGTCCGGATCCTCACGGATGCCTCCAGCAACGGCAACGTGAAGCTGCGCGACATCGCCACCTCGCTCGTGCAGTCCGTGGGCGGAACCGATACCCGGACCCATTACGAGGAGCCGGGCCGGCGCCAGGCCGGCTAAACCGGCAGTCTCCTATGACTTGTGCCCAACCAGCGGTGCGGATACGCTGGTTGCGGTTGAGCCGTCGGCCATAGACATCCTTCTTTGGAGTACCTATGGACCAGTCACTGCAAGCCCACGTCAAGCTCGATGTCGTTTCCGACGTCGTCCGGATTGACGTCCGGGGGAGCCTCACGCAGATCTCCCGCCCTTCCCTGATGCAGATCATTCAGCGCGTCCGCCGGATGGGCATCACCGCGCACATCCGCGTCGACCTCGGCCGCGCCGCGTTCGTGGAATCGTCGGCGCTGGCCGGCCTGCGCAACGACCTCAACGCGATCGACGGCGGAAGCGCCGGCTCGGAGACCGCCGGCATACCGGCGTCCGGCAGCGGCGTTTCCCTGGAACTGACCCCGCGCTTTGATGACCCCGCCGCGTTGCAGACATTGGACATGTCCGGGGAGCTCATGGCTTCGGTGGACGCCTCGGGCACCAGGCGGTTGACCCGGTTCTCCGACGACGAACTCCTCGCCGCGAGTGACTCCGTGTTCGGCCTGCTGGACGACCCCGCTGGCATGGCCCGCGCCGAACTTCTGGCGACCTATGACGAGATCGGCATGGAAATCAGCCGCCGCGAGGTCGGCCGCGAGCCCGAACCCGCTTAGCCGGTCAAGGGTGCCGACGGGGTCCGGGACGGGCGCCGGGACGGCGCCAACGGGGCCTAGGACGGCACTGAGGACTGCGCTCCGTTTGGCCTTCCGTACGGCGTTCCAGTCCTAGGGAAGGGCGCCGTTTCTCTTCCCCGCCGGAGCGTGGTTACGGTAGTGATGTGCCGGCAGAGATGGAACCGAACCATCCGCGAGGCCCCGGTTCTGCCGAGGCCCGCCTGCTCCGCCACGCCGTCGAACTCAAGCGGTTTTCCCGGCGCACGTTCCTGGTCGGCGCCGGGTCCGCGTCACTGCTGGCGGCCGACATGCTGTTCACCCAGCGCGTGCAGGAGGAGCGGCGCGTCAATCGGATCCTTGAAGTGAAGGACGATGTCGCGGAACGGTATTTTCCCCACGCCAGCTGGATCCTGTTCCCCGGCTACAAGACGAGCTGGGAAGAAGCACTGTGGATCCTGAACGCCCTGCGCGGTTCGCTGAACAAGCGGGGCCAGCTGGCCGCCGTCGGGTATTCCAACGAGGGGCTGGACATCGATGAGGTGGTGATCGCCGTGATCGAGCACGTCCGCGCCCACCAGCTCACCACCCTCTATTTCTACGGCCACAGCTTCGGCGGCATGGTGGCAACCCAGGTGGCCGCCCGGCTGCGCGAGCTCCACGGCGTCGAAGTGGCGTTCATCCTGCTCGACTCCAGCCCTGCGAGCCGGTATGACGTGCTGGATCAGAGCTGGTTCGAGGGTGTGGTGCTGCTCTACGAGAGCGGCTTCCGTTTCCCCACCGTCCTGCGCGGCGGCTACGAGCTCGGCGAGAGGATGCTGCACAAGAATGAGCGCAGCTGGAGCCAGATCCTGGACCAGACGCTGGAGCAGTTGTCGCCAATCGCGCCTTCCAGCGTGCTGATCCAGTCCGAATCCGCCTTCATCTACCACTTTGACGCCGGCAGGTTCGTCGGCAAGCTCGGGGGCACGAAGATGGCCTTCATCGGCAACCCCCGGGACCAAACGGTGGACTACGAGACCGCCCGGGACGCGTGGTCACTGACCTTCAAAGCCAACATGGTCTCGGACAATCTGCGCACAGACGGGGCCAAGCCGGAACACGCCAGCCCCGGCTGGAGCCCGTTCGTCTACCGCCCCATCATCGAAAAACTGCAGGACGATTTCTTCCCGCTGCCCACCGGCGGCGGGAAGAAAGCCGTGGTCTGACGGGGTCAGATCTGGTTCTTGAGGTCCGCCACGGAATTCAGGATCTGGTTCGGCCGGAACGGGTACGCGGCGATGTCGTCCCGGTGCGTGATGCCGCTGAGCACCAGCACCGTGTGCAGTCCCGCTTCCATGCCTGCGATGATGTCGGTGTCCATGCGGTCGCCGATCATGGCCGTGGTTTCCGAATGGGCGTCAATCTGGTTCATGGCCGAACGGAACATCATCGGGTTGGGCTTGCCCACGATGTACGGTTCACGGCCCGTGGCCTTGGTGATGAGGGCAGCGATGGCGCCGGTGGCGGGCATGGGGCCGTCCTTCGACGGGCCGGTGGCGTCCGGGTTCGTGGCGATGAAGCGGGCGCCGGCCAGGATGAGGCGGATCGCCATGGTGATGGCTTCAAAGGAGTAGGTGCGGGTCTCGCCGAGCACCACGAAGTCCGGGTTCTGGTCGGTGAGGATGAAGCCTGCCTCGTGGAGCGCCGTCGTGAGCCCTGCCTCGCCGATCGTGTAGGCGCGGTTCCCCGACTCCGAGCCGCGGACCTGGTCCTTGAGGAACTGGGCCGTGGCCAGGGCCGAGGTCCAGATGTTCTCCTCGGGGATTTCCAAGCCGGAGGAGCTCAGCCGGGCCGCGAGGTCCCGGGGCGTGAAGATCGAGTTGTTGGTCAGTACGAGGAACCGCTTGGAGGTATCCACCCAACGCTGGATCAGCTCCGAGGCACCCGGGATGGGCTGGTTCTCGTGGACCAGCACGCCGTCCATGTCCGTCAGCCAGCACTCGATTTCCTGGCCGCTGCGGTACATCGAAGCCCGGGAACGTGCCTCTTCTGACTCTGTCAGCTGGTCTTCGCGCTCTTCTGCCATGGTGTCCTCCGCCGTAAGTGTGCCGCTTCCAGAGTCCAGTCTAATGTTGAGGCGTGACTGAACCTGAGATCCCCCGCGCCGCCGGTGCAACGCCTGACGCCGACCCTTCGGCCGACTCGACGGCAGAGACTGCGGCAGCGACTGCGACAGAGACAGAACCCAAACCGGAGGTCGGCGTCGGCCCCTGGGACGGCGATCTGCCGGAGGGCGAGCACTGGGACCCGGACCTCCTGGCGGACGGCGACCGGCGCAACGTGGTGGACAAGTACCGCTACTGGAAGCACGAAGCGATCGTCGCTGACCTGGACTCCCGACGCCACAACTTCCACATCGCCATCGAGAACTGGCAGCACGATCTCAACATCGGCACCGTGGTCAGGACCGCCAACGCGTTCCTGGCCAAGGAGGTCCACATCATCGGACGACGCCGCTGGAACCGGCGGGGGGCCATGGTTACCGACCGCTACCAGCACATCCGCCACCACCCCACCGTGGAGGACTTCGTGACCTGGGCGCAGGGGGAGGGGCTCGCGATTATCGGGATCGACATCTTCCCGGATTCCGTGCCGCTGGAGACCTACGAACTGCCCAAGGACTGCGTCCTGGTCTTCGGCCAAGAAGGACCGGGCCTGACCTCGGAGGTCCACGACGCCGCCCTCGCCACGTTGTCGATCGAGCAATTCGGCTCCACCCGCTCCATCAACGCCGCCTCCGCCGCGGCCATCGCGATGCACGCGTGGATCCGCCGCCACGTGTTCGGGCAGGTAGTTTCCTGAGGCACCTATAGTCAGATCGGCGTTTGCCGTTTAGGCTCTGGCCTGTGTGGGCGCAAAGGGCGCCCGCCTAGGGGAAGACATCTCATGAAGAAGGTCTCAACTTCGCATTCCCGGCGCGCCACGCGCCTGCTGGCCCTTGGAACTTCACTTGCCTTTGCCGTCGGCCTGACCGCGACGGCCGCGGTCGCCGCCCCGCCGACGCCGCCGCCGTCGAACAACTACCCGGGTTCAGTGCCCCCGTGGGCAGGCTCCCGCGCCAAGACCGGCATCCCGCTAAGCAATACGACGGTCGAGGGCGAGATCTACCTGAACCTCCCCGACGCCGGAGCAGCCAAGGCGTTTGCGACGGCCGTGTCCACGCCGGGAAATCCGCAGTACCAGCAGTACCTTTCGCCCCCGGACTGGATCGCCAAGTACGGGCCGGCCAAGACCGACGTCGCTGCTCTCGTTGACTACCTGAAGGGGCAGGGCATGGTGGTCACCTCGGTCCCTGCGAGCGGCCTCTACGTGGTCTTCCGCGGCACCGTCGCCCAGATCAATGCGGCTTTCAGCACGACCGAGCAGACCTATGCCTTCCAGGGCCAGAGCCTGATCGGCCCGTCTACCGCGCCGTCCCTGCCGGCGAACCTCGCCGCCAAGGTCCAGGCGATCTCTATCGACCAGGGGCGGCTGCTCACCCGCCCCTCGCTGGCAACCGCGGGCTCCTCGGATCAGGCCCAGACATCAGGCAAGCCCGTCGGCCCGGCGCCGGTTGATGCGCCGTGCTCCAACTACTGGGAACAGAACAAAGTGACCGTTCCTGCGGCGTACGGCGCAACGAGCTTCGGCACCGCTATCTGCGGCTACATCCCGGCGCAGCTGCAGGGCGCCTACGGGGTGACGTCCCCGTCGACGGCCGGCGCGGGCCAGACTGTGGCGATCATCGACGCCTACGCCTCGCCGAGCATCGAATCGGACGCGAACACGTATTCGCAGAAGAATGGCCTCCCGGCCTTCAAGACCGGGCAGTACCAGCAAATCGTGCCGGATTCCCGGTTGTTCATGGACCAGGCCCTGTGCGGACAGCCCAGCGGCTGGCAGGGTGAGCAGACGCTCGACGTCGAGGCCGTGCACGGACTCGCCGCCGCCGCGAATATCCTCTACGTCGGGGGGAACAACTGCGGCGCGGGCATCGACGTCGCGATGTCCACCATCCTGGACCAGAAGCTCAGCACCATCGTCAGCAACAGCTACGGCTACGTCGGCGAGGCGGTCTCCCCGAACGCGCTGATGGGCATGCAGAACATTCACCTTCAGGCGGCAGGCGAAGGCGTCGGGCTCTACTTCTCCAGCGGAGACAACGGGGACGAGAAGGCGAGCCTGGGCTACGCGTCGCCGGACTTCCCGGCCAGCTCGCCGTTCGTTACGGCCGTCGGCGGAACCAGCCTGGCCGTGGGCAAGAACAACGATTACCTGTTCGAAACCGGCTGGGGAACCACCCGCAACCGGATCGTCGCGAACCCCGACGGCAGCCTCGGCTACGCCGGTGACCTGCCGGGTGTATTCCGTTTCGGCGCCGGCGGCGGGACGAGCGCGGTGTTCGACCAGCCCGACTACCAGAAGGGCACGGTCCCGGCCGCGCTGGCCAACGGCTACAGGGTCTCCCCGGATGTCGCCTCCCTTGCCGATCCGTACACCGGCTACCAGGTGGGGATCAGCCCGATCACCAACGACCACTCTCTCAACACCGGTTCCTATGAAACCACCGGGTACGGCGGAACCTCGCTGGCGTGCCCCCTGACCGCGGCGCAGATGGCGATCGCACAGTCCGCGACCGATAAGACCGTCGGCTTCGCCAACCCGGCCATCTACGCGGCGGCGAAGACGGCCGCCTCGGGAGCGCGGGACGTGATGCCCCAGATCAACCCCCAGGCCATGGTCTTCTCCAGCCCGGTCAGCGGCAACAGCTACCTGGTCGGCACCGACAAGGACACCTCACTGTCCACCTCGCCAGGCTATGACGACGTCACCGGCGTCGGCAGCATGACCGTCCCGTTCGCGACGAGCATCGCGGGACAGTAGCCGCACGACGGCGCACCGCCAACGGCGGCCGCGTAACACGTCTGCCCGCGTCTGTCGCCGGGTCCGGGAACATTTCCTGGACCCGGCTTCACGTATTCGGCTCCGGGGCGCACGTGGCTAGGATGTACATAGCCATGTAGCTACCACTGCTTTCGACGAGGAGTCAGCATGCCCATTGCAACCCCAGAGATCTACTCCGAGATGATCGACCGTGCAAAGACGGGCGGCTTCGCATTCCCGGCCGTCAACGTCACGTCCTCCCAGACCCTGAACGCTGCGCTGCGCGGCTTCGCCGAGGCCGAGTCCGACGGCATCGTGCAGGTCTCCACCGGCGGTGCGGCTTACTGGTCCGGCGCGTCCACCAAGGACATGGTTGCCGGCTCCCTGGGCTTTGCCGCGTTCGCCCGCGAGGTCGCCAAGAACTACGGCGTCAACATTGCCCTGCACACGGACCACTGCCCCAAGGACAAGCTCGACGGCTTCGTGCTCCCGCTCCTCGCCGCGTCCGAGGCCGAGGTCAAGGCCGGCCGCAACCCGCTCTTCAACTCGCACATGTGGGACGGCTCCGCCGAGACCCTGCAGGAAAACCTCCGCATCGCCCGTGAACTGCTGGAGCGCACCGCTGCAGCCAAGATGATCCTCGAGGTCGAGATCGGCACGGTTGGCGGCGAGGAAGACGGCGTCGAGAACGCCATCAACGACAAGCTCTACACCACGGTCGAGGACGCCCTGGCCACCATCGACGCCCTCGGTTCCGGCGAAAACGGCCGCTACATCACGGCCCTGACCTTCGGCAACGTGCACGGCGTGTACAAGCCCGGCGGCGTCAAGCTGCGCCCGGAGATCCTCAAGGACATTCAGGAGCAGGTGGGCGCCAAGATCGGCAAGGCCAACCCGTTCGACCTCGTCTTCCACGGCGGTTCCGGCTCTTCGGAGAAGGAGATCGCCGACGCCGTGTCCTACGGCGTGATCAAGATGAACATCGACACGGACACCCAGTACGCCTACACCCGCCCCGTGGTGGACCACATGTTCCGCAACTACGACGGCGTCCTGAAGGTCGACGGCGAGGTCGGCAACAAGAAGCTCTACGACCCCCGCGTCTGGGGCGCCTCCGCCGAGGCCGGTCTGGCCGCCCGAGTGGTCGAGGCCGCCCAGCAGCTGGGCTCCACCGGCAAGACCTTCTAGTCATGTCCGACGAGTTCCGCAAGAACCTGATGGGTCCCGAGCCCACGCTCCTGCCTGCCGAGACTGAGATCTACCAGCACCTCGCGCTCGGCCAGGAAGCCCTGGACCTCGTGGCGAAGTACCCCACCTCCTCGCTCCTGTGGGCCATCCTGGCCGAGGAGGCGTGGACAGAGGGCCGCACCATCGATTCCTACGCGTACTCGCGGGTCGGCTACCACCGCGGCCTGGATTCGCTGCGCCGCAACGGCTGGCGCGGTGTGGGACCGATCCCGTGGGAGCACGAACCCAACCGCGGCTTCCTGCGCGCCCTCTACTCGCTGGGCCGCGCGTCCGCCGCTATCGGCGAGGCCGAAGAACCGGAGCGGATCGAAAAGTTCCTCAACGATTCCGATCCCGGCGCCAAGGCGGCCATCGAAGCCCAGGGCTGAGAAGACGCCAGACGACGCAACGCGGGGTCACCTGCCGTCCATTCCCGTGACCGGGACGGGCGGTACGTGACCCCGCGTTGTGGTTTAAGCGAAGGAATAACGTGCGACGGCGGGCCCCCACCGTGAGGTGAGGACCCGCCGTCGGCGGATTCGTGGGAGGGCCCACGCCCGCCGGGTTCCCTGGCCGAGCTTGCGAGGTTAGGGGGCGGGTGGGGATCAGCTCGCCTTGGCCAGGCCCGTCCGGGCCATGGCATCCGCGTAGGCCGTGTGCATTTCCGCCAGGTACTCCTCCTGGCGGACCGGGGTCCCGGCGAAGGCGCGGCCGCTCAGCGAGCGGACCTTGTAGGTCTTGAGGCCGCGGCGCCAGATCATGGGCACTTCGGTCTTCAGCAGCAGGTTGGCCAGGCGGTTGGCTTCGGTGCCATGGGCCACGATCACCGAGGCGCGGGGCACGAGGGCCAGGAACTTCAGCAGCGGCTTGAGGCCGGCGGAAATCTGGTCCGGCGTGAACTTGCCGTTGGCCTCGCCGGGGACGTACCAGGGGTGGACGTTCCACGGCATGACGAATTCGGGGCGCAGGCCCAGCTTCCACTGGATGCCGAGCATGCGGGTGGCCGCCTCGTCGTCGCCGGCGGTGATGAAACCTGACGAGTCCGCGGTGCCGATGTTGGAGTAGAGGCTGATGATGCGGCACTCATCGACATCGTGCATGGGGTCCACGTAGGGGACAGAGGTGCCAGCCTTGGTTGCCTGGAGAGCGTCACAGAGCTCATTGACGGGGGCGACGTTAGGTTCGTACCGGCGGCTCAGGAGCTCTTCGCGGAAATTTTCAGTGGCCAGGGCTGTCATATGTTGCTGGGTCTCCTGCGGGATTGGCAAAGCTGCCACACCGGACGCGGGCACGCCGAATACAGGGCATGAAGAGCATTGGTGTGGTTTGAAAATGTGGTGTGGACCGATTCGTGATCGATCCTTATCAGTCTATCAAGCCCCGCGAAATGCGGCACCGGCCCGTGCCCCGGCGGCCCGGCCGGTGCCTTGGGGACGGCGTCACGATGGCCCGGCCGGTGCCTTGGTGGCGTCCGGGCGCTGCTACCAGAGGCGCTTGGTGGCGCGGCGGGCGCCCTCGCCGAGGGCCTCCAGCTTGGCGTAGGCAATTTGCGGATGCACCCTGCCGCCCAGCCCGCAGTCGGTGGATGCGATCACGTTCTCGCGTCCCACGAGCTCCGCGAAGCGCACGATCCGGTCCGCCACGAGGTCCGGGTGTTCCACGACGTTTGTGGCGTGGGAGACGACACCGGGGATGATCACCTTACCCTCGGGAAGCGTGGTGTCTTCCCACACCCGCCACTCGTGCTCGTGCCGGACATTGGCCGCTTCGAAGGAATAGCCGCCGGCGTTGACCTGCAGGACCGAGCCGACGATGTCCGCGAACGGGATGTCCGTGGTGTGAGGGCCGTGCCAGGAACCCCAGCAGACATGCAACCGGATCTTGTCCTGCGGGAGGTCGCGCAGCGCCCAGTTCGTGGCTTCGACCCGGAGCTGAATGAACTTCAGGTAGTCCTCGAGGCTCGGCTCGGGGTTGATCTGGTCCCAGCTCTCGGCCAGGGACGGGTCATCGAGCTGGACCGTCAGGCCGGCGTCGATGATGGCTTTGTATTCCTCGCGCATCGCGTCGGCGCAGGCGTAGAGGAGTTCCTCGTCGCTCGTGTAGTACTCGTTGGCCACGCGGGCGCACGAACCGGGGGAGAGCGACGCGACGAATCCCTCGGTGAGGCCGGCCGCGGCCAGGCCCGTCTTGAGGTTGGCGACGTCCGAGGCCACGAGTGCCTGGCCGGTGTACGTCAGCGGCCCCGCGATCTTGGGCTGCGTCACGGCACGACGGTGCGCCAGGATCCCCGAGGAGGGGTCGTTGTAGGCGTCATTGAACTTCTGCCGGTCCCGGCGGTCGGGGAACGAGGTCAGGACGATGTTGCCCGGCGAGGAACGGTGCACCTTGGCGTCGGCCCAGCGGTCCACGTCGGTCGGTTCCAGGCCGCCGAGGCGGGAGAAGGAATAGTTCCACCAGGCGCCGTAGTCCACGGAGCTGGACATCGTGTGCCCGTACTCGCCGTCGTTGGCGATGTCGATGCCGAGATCCTTCTGGCGCCGGACGACGTCAACCACCGAGGTTTGCAGCAGGTCCAGGAATTCGGGCGTGATGCCGTCGGCCTCTTTGGCCTCGTTCGCGGCGATCAGCTCAGGCGTGCGGGGCAAAGAGCCGGCGTGGGTGACGCGGATGTGGTCGACGTTCCGGGAAGTTTTGTTCTGGAGCTCGGTCTTTTCGGACATGGCGCGGTTTCCTTTCCATCGGTCCTGGCAGTAGCACCGGTGCCGGTCACGGCGGCCGCGGTTTGGCGGGCTGTGTCCGGGAGGGTTGCTGCGGCGTCAATGGTCCAGGTCCCTCGGCCGCTCGGGATGGTCACTCTCACTTAATTCCACCCCGGCCCGTCCCGCAAGTCGCGCCCACTATGTGTCGGGCATGGACTGGTGGAAGATGCAGTTGGCGTTCACCGCAGCCTAGCTCCCGGTCCGAGCAAGGACCCAAAGCGATGCCGGTCACCGTTTTCGGCTAAACTTGGGTGGTAAGAGCCCCGGAACTCTGGCGTTGGGTAAGAGCACAGCGGTAGATTCGGGGCATTCTCATGAACGGCGCTGAGCTGCGGTGGCCACCTGGTCAATCGCACGCAGTTCGGCCCGAACGAATGGGGGAGGATCCCATGCCAGCAATCGTGATCGTCGGAGCCCAGTGGGGCGACGAAGGCAAAGGAAAGGCCACCGACCTGCTCGGCGGCCGGGTTGACTACGTCGTCAAGCCCAACGGCGGCAACAACGCCGGGCACACCGTCGTCGTAGGCGGTGAGAAGTATGAGCTCAAGCTCCTTCCTGCCGGCATCCTGAGCCCGAACGCGGTTCCGATCATCGGCAACGGCTGCGTGGTGAACCTGGAAGCCCTGTTCCAGGAAATCGACGGCCTCGAGGCCCGCGGCGCGGACACGTCCCGGCTGCGCGTCTCCGCCAATGCCCACCTCGTGGCGCCGTACCACCAGGTCCTGGACAAGGTCACCGAACGTTTCCTCGGCAGCCGCGCCATCGGCACGACCGGCCGCGGCATCGGCCCGGCATACATGGACAAGGTGGCCCGGCTCGGCATCCGCGTCCAGGACGTCTTCGACGCCTCGATCCTGCGCCAGAAGGTCGAAGGATCGCTGCGCCAGAAAAACGAGCTCCTGGTCAAGGTCTACAACCGCCGCGACATCGAGGTGGACGAGATCGTGGAGTACTTCCTGTCCTTCGCCGAACGCCTCCGTCCGCTGGTCATTGACAGCACTTTCGTCCTGAACACCGCCCTGGATGAGGGCAAGGTGGTCCTCATGGAGGGCGGCCAGGCCACCTTCCTCGACGTCGACCACGGCACCTACCCGTTCGTCACGTCCTCCAACCCGACCGCCGGCGGCGCCTCCGTGGGCTCCGGCATCGGTCCCACCCGCATCTCGCGCTCCATCGGCATCATCAAGGCGTACACCACACGCGTGGGCGCCGGACCGTTCCCCACGGAACTGTTCGACGAGATGGGCATGTACCTGCAGAAGACCGGCGGTGAGTTCGGTGTCAACACCGGCCGCCCCCGCCGCTGCGGCTGGTACGACGCAGTCCTGGCCCGCCACGCCTCCCGCGTCAACGGCTTCACCGACTACTTCGTCACGAAGCTGGACGTGCTCACAGGTATCGAGCAGATCCCGGTCTGCGTGGCCTACGACGTCGACGGCGTGCGGCACGACGAAATGCCCATGACCCAGACCGAGTTCCACCACGCCAAGCCGATCTTCGAGTACTTCGAAGGCTGGACCGAGGACATCACCGGCGCCCGCACCCTGGAAGACCTGCCGGAAAACGCCCGGAACTACGTCCTGGCGCTGGAGAAGCTCTCCGGCACCCGTTTCTCCGCGATCGGCGTCGGACCGGACCGCGACCAGACGATCGTCGTCAACGACCTGATCAACGACTAACGCTTTAGAAGCTGACGCCCGACGGCGGCGGGTCACCCTGGGGCGGTTTCTAGGGGTCGTTGCAACACCTGTTGGTTAGGTGGTTAGTAGTAAATCACGTAGGCGC
>NZ_BAAAQB010000003.1:0-3402 GCF_039531445.1 Arthrobacter humicola
GGGACTTGTGTTTCTGGTTTCCTGGCTGCATCGATCATGCATGTTCGGCCCGTGTGGGTTGTGTGTGTGGGGTGTGTGGTACGGGGTTGTTGTTTGAGAACTACATAGTGGACGCGAGCATCTTTTATAAGAAGCAATTTCCAAGAATATGAACCTGGATCTGTCGCTGTTGTCCTTCGGGGCGGTGGTGGTGGTTTTCATGGTTCTCTCGAAAATTTCTGATTGATCTTTTGTGGTCAAGTTTTTAAGAGCACACGGTGGATGCCTTGGCATTAGGAGCCGAAGAAGGACGTAGGAATCTGCGATAAGCCTGGGGGAGTCGATAACCGGACTGTGATCCCAGGGTGTCCGAATGGGGAAACCCCGCCAGGGGCGCGAGCTGCCTGGTGACCCGCATCTGAACACATAGGGTGCGTGGAGGGAACGCGGGGAAGTGAAACATCTCAGTACCCGCAGGAAGAGAAAACAATAGTGATTCCGTTAGTAGTGGCGAGCGAACGCGGATCAGGCTAAACCGTTCCATGTGTGATAGCCGGCGGGCGTTGCATGGTCGGGGTTGTGGGACTTTCCATACCAGTTCTGCCGGGCTGGTGAGGTGTGATGTGCAGGCATAGGTGAACGGTCTTGAAAGGCCGGCCGTAGAGGGTGTGAGCCCCGTAACCGAAATGTTGTGTACCGCCTGGTGAAGTATCCCAAGTAGCACGGGGCCCGAGAAATCCCGTGCGAATCTGTCAGGACCACCTGATAAGCCTAAATACTCCCTAATGACCGATAGCGGACCAGTACCGTGAGGGAAAGGTGAAAAGTACCCCGGGAGGGGAGTGAAACAGTACCTGAAACCGTGTGCTTACAATCCGTCGGAGCCAGTCTGATTCTGGTGACGGCGTGCCTTTTGAAGAATGAGCCTGCGAGTTAGTGTTACGTCGCGAGGTTAACCCGTGTGGGGAAGCCGTAGCGAAAGCGAGTCTGAACAGGGCGTTGCAGTGGCGTGATCTAGACCCGAAGCGAAGTGATCTACCCATGGCCAGGTTGAAGCGACGGTAAGACGTCGTGGAGGACCGAACCCACTTCAGTTGAAAATGGAGGGGATGAGCTGTGGGTAGGGGTGAAAGGCCAATCAAACTTCGTGATAGCTGGTTCTCCCCGAAATGCATTTAGGTGCAGCGTTGCGTGTTTCTTACCGGAGGTAGAGCTACTGGATGGCTAATGGGCCCTACAAGGTTACTGACGTCAGCCAAACTCCGAATGCCGGTAAGTGAGAGCGCAGCAGTGAGACTGTGGGGGATAAGCTTCATAGTCGAGAGGGAAACAGCCCAGACCACCAACTAAGGCCCCTAAGCGTGTGCTAAGTGGGAAAGGATGTGGAGTTGCGAAGACAACCAGGAGGTTGGCTTAGAAGCAGCCATCCTTAAAAGAGTGCGTAATAGCTCACTGGTCAAGTGATTCCGCGCCGACAATGTAGCGGGGCTCAAGTACACCGCCGAAGTTGTGGCATTCAGATATTAGCTAAGCCCTTGTGGTTCAGGCGTCTGGATGGGTAGGGGAGCGTCGTGTGGGCGGTGAAGTCGCGGTGTAAACCAGCGGTGGAGCCTACACGAGTGAGAATGCAGGCATGAGTAGCGAAAGACGGGTGAGAAACCCGTCCGCCGAATGATCAAGGGTTCCAGGGTCAAGCTAATCTGCCCTGGGTAAGTCGGGACCTAAGGCGAGGCCGACAGGCGTAGTCGATGGACAACGGGTTGATATTCCCGTACCGGCGAAAAACCGCCCATGTTGAACAGGGGATACTAACCGCCCGAGACCTGCCCGATCACCCTTTGGGTGTGAGGGTTTTGGTGGAGCGCGGGACCTGATCCTGGGAGGCAAGCGTATTAACAGGTGTGACGCAGGAAGGTAGCCGAGCCGGGCGATGGTTGTCCCGGTCTAAGGATGTAGGGCGAACGGTAGGCAAATCCGCCGTTCATGATGCCTGAGATCTGACGGGACCCCCGTAGGGGGGGATTCGGTGATCCTATGCTGCCGAGAAAAGCATCGACGCGAGGTTTTAGCCGCCCGTACCCCAAACCGACACAGGTGATCAGGTAGAGAATACTAAGGCGATCGAGAGAATTATGGTTAAGGAACTCGGCAAAATGCCCCCGTAACTTCGGGAGAAGGGGGGCCCCAACCTTGAACACCACACGCTGGTGGGAGGGGATCGGGGCCGCAGAGACCAGGGGGAAGCGACTGTTTACTAAAAACACAGGTCCGTGCGAAGTCGCAAGACGATGTATACGGACTGACTCCTGCCCGGTGCTGGAAGGTTAAGAGGACCGGTTAGCCGCAAGGCGAAGCTGAGAATTTAAGCCCCAGTAAACGGCGGTGGTAACTATAACCATCCTAAGGTAGCGAAATTCCTTGTCGGGTAAGTTCCGACCTGCACGAATGGAGTAACGACTTCCCCGCTGTCTCAACCATAAACTCGGCGAAATTGCAGTACGAGTAAAGATGCTCGTTACGCGCAGCAGGACGGAAAGACCCCGAGACCTTTACTATAGTTTGGTATTGGTGTTCGGAGTGGCTTGTGTAGGATAGGTGGGAGACGTTGAAGCCCGGACGCCAGTTCGGGTGGAGTCATCGTTGAAATACCACTCTGGTCACTTTGGACATCTAACTTCGGCCCGTAATCCGGGTCAGGGACAGTGCCTGATGGGTAGTTTAACTGGGGCGGTTGCCTCCTAAAAAGTAACGGAGGCGCCCAAAGGTTCCCTCAGCCTGGTTGGCAATCAGGTGTCGAGTGTAAGTGCACAAGGGAGCTTGACTGTGAGAGAGACATCTCGAGCAGGGACGAAAGTCGGGACTAGTGATCCGGCGGTACATTGTGGAATGGCCGTCGCTCAACGGATAAAAGGTACCTCGGGGATAACAGGCTGATCTTGCCCAAGAGTCCATATCGACGGCATGGTTTGGCACCTCGATGTCGGCTCGTCGCATCCTGGGGCTGGAGTAGGTCCCAAGGGTTGGGCTGTTCGCCCATTAAAGCGGTACGCGAGCTGGGTTTAGAACGTCGTGAGACAGTTCGGTCCCTATCCGCTGCGCGCGCAGGAAATTTGAGAAGGGCTGTCCTTAGTACGAGAGGACCGGGACGGACGAACCTCTGGTGTGTCAGTTGTACTGCCAAGTGCACCGCTGATTAGCTACGTTCGGATGGGATAACCGCTGAAAGCATCTAAGCGGGAAGCTCGCTTCGAGATGAGATTTCCATACACCTTGTGTGTGAGAGGCCCCCAGCCAGACCACTGGGTTGATAGGCCGGATGTGGAAGCGAGGACTAACGACTCGTGAAGCTGACCGGTACTAATAGGCCGATAACTTACACCACACACTCTTCCCGCGAACCCGTTTCAAAAGGGGTTCGCACCA
>NZ_BAAAQB010000004.1:0-31798 GCF_039531445.1 Arthrobacter humicola
CAGCAGCCAAAAAACGTCGTAGACAGAAAGGGCCAGGGTGTCCGGAGCCCTGCGACGGCCGCCCTGGACCCCACAGCCGGCCGCGCCAGCGGACGCCCGAACGCCTTGTGTGTGAACCCCGCAGCGCCCGCTCGACTTGCGGGCGGCCGTGGCAGGACGGTCCATCATGGGCAGGCGGTTACGGCGCGCTCCCGGCCCCGAACGGGTGCTGATGTCCCGGCCCGGGCCACCGGCAGCGATTCGGCAGTACTGCTGGACGCCGCCGAGTAGAGGCGCTGGAACGCCTCGATGGCGGTCGCTAGGCCGCCCTCCGGGCCGGATGTCGACTGGCCTTGTCCCGCTGCTGAAGGTGGCCCTGGCCCGGACCGTCACGAGGATGCCGCTTCATGCGCGGCACTTAGCCGGTAGCACGGGCCACTTGGAAGTTCATGTTGGCCGCGCAGAACCCGTTTCGCCGGGGGGCCGCTACACTTCAAGCCATGACAAGTGATCAGATCGCAACTCCAGAAAATGCCAGAGATCGGCTCCTCGCCGAAGCTGCTCGCATTCCTGCAGTGGTGGAGGCCATGCGGGTCTACCTCAACGCGGCCCCCCGAGTGCCCCAGATCGTTGCTCCGCGCGCCGCCGTAAGCTTCTCGACGTCGACAAAGTTGCGGTAGATGCCCAGTTGGGGGGAAATTCTCGCTGAAATCCAGGAAAGCGCCAATATGAATGGTGTGGTGGATCTCGACGGGTTGCGTCGCTCATACCTGAACCAGCTCCATACCTTGACGGGGCGAAACGTCGTGGTTTACGCCACGGACTGGCTTGAGCCAAAGGGCCCTGGCCAATCACATTCCATCACGCTGCAGGACATCCAGGGCCTGATGGAGGTGTTCAAAGACTTGGACAAGGCCGCGGGATTAGACCTCATCCTGCACAGCCCTGGCGGCGACCCGACGGCCGCGGCCAGTCTCGTTCAGTACACTCGAAGCAAATTCGATGACGTTCGCGTTATCGTTCCAGTTGCCGCAATGTCCGCGGCAACTATGTGGGCGCTCTCGGCAGATCGCATCCTCATGGGGAAACACTCTCAGCTGGGACCGATCGACCCCCAACTTCCGAACCCGCAGGGGTATATGGTCCCAGCTGCCGCCATCAGGAAGCAGTTCAAGACCGCGCAGGACGAATGTGCCGCCGACCCAGCCAAACTTAGCGCTTGGGTGCCGACGCTCCAACAGTTCTTCCCTGGGCTCCTCGAGATCTGCTCCGACGCAGAGGAACTCTCTAGGGCGATGGTCAGTGAATGGCTTGCTAAATATATGTTCAAGGACCTTGTCGACCGCGAGGATCTGGCATCCCAAGCCGCCGACTTCTTCGCTGACACGGGCCGGCATATCTCGCACAGCCGTGGCATTCCCCGGGAGCAGCTGGCCAACGACCTTCCCGCGCTCAAGATAGAAAATCTGGAGGATTCTCCCGAACTGCAAGAAGCTGTTTTGTCGGCCTACCACGTTGTCAACCACACCTTGTCTCTGACAGGTGCGATGAAGCTCATCGAGAACCACTTGGGCCGCGCATATATTAAGAGTGCCCAGCAAGCTCAAATGCAGGTTCCTGCTCCCGTATGACGGGGCCAAAAAGGGTAGCTCCTCACCGTCCGTCTCGCGGGTGGTTCTCTCATGATTGACCGGACATAGAACTTTGTTCGTTGACAGCTGCGCTTCCTGCTGCACGTCGAAGCGCTAGTCCCCGACAAGGGGGCCAGGCCTCAGTCCGAGCAGAACCGGTTTATCTAAAAGAATCCCTGACATCTTCACTGATGCCAGGGTTTCTTTTTGCGTTAAGGGAGATAGCGAGCGTCGTCTTGGAGCTTCCGGAACTGGCAAGTTTTATTACTGGTCAACGGTCTGCCGTCAGCAACCTTGCTAACCCAAGTGGTTGGGACTTCCCATGCGATCTCTTTGTAGGGAAGGTTCACTTGCTTCACTTCCCCGGTGAAGGTGACGCTCACGATGTCGAAAGGTTTATAGACAATGCCTGAGAGCTTCCTCTTGGAGCTGGTAGCGACAGCACGAAGCTGGTCCTCGCAGGCTGTCTTCACCTTGGACACAGTTGCGGAGTCAACGGCGATGACAGGCTCTGCGCTCGGGGTGAACTGATACGGGTTCGCCTTCGGCTCATTGGACTTGTTCGTGCAACTCGCAACGGTGGCGACGAGCAGCAGTAGTACAACCACCAAGGCCACCATTCTGTAGCCACCCTTTTTCTTCGGCGCTGTAGCTAGTCCCCCAATATCTGTCATGACTTGATGCTAGCTCCCGAACCGCATGCCGCTGCGCCAACCGCGCGCGCCGTAGGAAAGGTTGCAGGTCGCGGTCATCGCAGACTGCATTCTCCGTGTAGCTTCATTCCACCAGACGTAGGTGACTACAAGTGCCTCCCGTTAAATTCGCCCAGCAAGATGAGGGAATGGTCATTGACTCTATTGAAGGCGGTCTTTTCTCCTCGCTTATCCGCTAATTGACCGAAGCCGTGTCGGAAATACTTGTCGAAGGAGGGCAGGCATCCCCAGACCCCGAGCATCACCTTTCCCACGAGGGTCACGTGCGTGATGCCATCGGGGACAAGTGCCTTTCTCAGTTGCTTATACGCGCCTAAGATCTCCTTCCGGACGCCCGCGTTGAGGTAGCTGTCCGCGTCGATCGCCCGCATGGTCGGGTTGAAGTCCTCGATCACCCCTACCGCTTTGACGTAGTGCTGCATGTTCGTTTCAGCGAACAAGTAGGTTGAGCCGCGCAGCATGCCCCAGCTGGCAAGGTAGTACCCCAACTGAAGACAGCTCATCTCCAGGTCCTGCGTCGGCTCGGCGTGGTCTTGGAAGTAGTTATAGCAGTAGTCCCAGCTGCGCGAGCGGCTGGTCTTGCTGGGTTGTTCGTCACTGGAAACGTTGAGGAATGTCCTAACGACGTCGGTGATATGTCCAGGCTCCACTGTGCGCATCGGCTCAGCCTACGACACACCTTCGATGACACTTCAGACCGTTTCCAATGCCTTGACCTTTTGCAGCTGGTGGTCGCCACATAGGCTCGGCTCAAGATGCGACGCTAACGAACTCCGAGCTGCCTCCCGACGGAGATATCGCGGGATACATTTAGGTGACCGGTGACCGGCGCACCGACATTTTGGGGAAGGAATCTTAGATTGACTCGGATCGAGAGGGCTACGACATTTCTGGACTTGCATCACAAGATGCAGGCAAGGAACTGAAGGACGCCTCTGGAACCCCCATCCAAGGCTTCGTCCTCATCGCCTGCTGGGCAAGTGTCGAAAAGGATGCGCCACGACAGCATTTACGCTGTCCTTGGCGCTGCGGGCTCTCGTGACGTGGTGACCGCCCCAACCGACAAGTACGACGCGAGAAGTATGCGCTCCGATGCGAAGGCCTCGGGCACGTCGTTCTTCTGCTCTCTTGCCGTGGGCGGATGCGGGAGCAAACTTAAACTGGCCGCAGGGGATGTTCGAATCCCTTACTTCAGTCACGCCCCACAAGCCGTCTGCGCCTTGACCGACACTGCGGCCAGGGACGGATACACTCACTTGGCAATCCAAAGGGAATTGAGGCAGTGGGTGTTGGGGAGCACTTCACTTCTCTGCGAACTGGAAGTGACCACTTTAGACAGGAAAGGACGTAGCGATCTCGTCATACGAGACGCAGAGGACCGGAACCGTCTCGGTCTGGAGATACAACTATCTCCTCTGACCCACATGGAAATGCGGCGACGCTCGCTCATCTATTTGAAGGGCGTCAACAAGGTTCAGTGGCTCTATGGATACGAGGACAATCAAGCGTGCTGGGGTGAGGTTGAGAAATCGGGGTACGCACTCCGTGTCCACATCGATATGCAGACCTTGGCATGCGACCTTGGGTATTTTGGGTTCCACGGCGCTCACAACGTCGGTTCGTTTCAGACCACCTGGCGGCCCCTAAAGGACTGGACTGTGCGTCCGGATGGGCTCTTCTCGCCCATCATCAAGGCTGTTCTTGAGGAAGTCAGGGCAAAGGCGGAACGGGTACACGCGTCCAGACCTGCACCGAAGCCTTCTATGCCAGAGCCGCCCATGCCAGCTTATGAATACCTGTACTCCAGCTTGTCACAGCACTTTGAAACCCATCTCTTCAAAGACAACGCCGTCATCCGCAAAAGAGTGATTGAAGCGATCTATCGCAAGACAGTCAAAGGCCAGATGGACGAGGACATGGCTGAAAAGCTCCTCCAGTGGTTAGCCGAACACACACTTTCGTATTGGTGGCGGAATTTACTTGGATCACGCAGCAAAGACGCGGAGATAGTGGTCCACGTGCTCGATGCCTACGCGTCGGATGCTAAACGTGTCAGCCCTGGCTCCCGGGGTTAGGACCGTGGTCCGCTCCCGTGAGTATCGTCGGACGACTAAGGTGGCACTCCTTAGGAGACAAGGCCAGAGTTCCTCGGGAGAATAACGGGTGGGTGTCACTCTGATGGCCGACTTCCACTTGCCCATCTAGACTCCTCGTCTGCTACGCGAGCAAGTCCGCGAGATCGAATTTCTTCCGCAGCTTTGCGATCGGCCCGCCCCAGGTCTTGGTCCGGAACGCCCACTGACCTGCAACCAGGCTAGGGGAAACACCGAGCACATCAGCAAGGGAGACGATTCCCTTTACCGTCGTCGTTGCTGCAAGTTGTGCCCTGTAGGCCGGCGGAATGAGATGGTCTTGCGCGAACGCATTGGCGGCCGTTTCTTGTGCGTCCGCGTCGTCGTCAGCCTTGAACCCATCAACATCAATGAACGTGCTTCTTTTCGGGTGAAGAAGTACGTGCGCGATTTCGTGCAGAAGCGTGAACCACAAGCTGTCGAGAGCCTTGTATCGACTCGTCACCGCGATCATTGGCGTTCCGTTTATCCAGCGCGATACACCGCTAATTCGAGTGTTCGGAATTTCTGGGACAAATACCAGAACGACACCGGCGCCGAGCAAAAGTTCTTGCGCTTTTGTGAATGCTCTCCCTACGTCGTCGTGGACGGTGAGCTTAGGAAGTAGGGCGGCCGCTGCTTGCAACTTTGCAGAATCGTACGTCGGGGCCTCTGCGATGAGATCGCCCGCGTGCAGTTCCGATAACCGCAGCCAGAGAGCCGTCAGGTTCGGATCGATGGAATGGATCTGACTTCGCTTATAGGACGCCTGCGGCTCAAGCCAGGTTTTCGCGAACGCGTGAGGAGACGCCACCGAGAAGAAAGCAAGAAGTTTTGCCGCGAGATCGGGGCCGGAATCTGCCCTGTCTATTACTTTGCGGTCGATGAGTAACTGGCGGGGGAAGGTACTCGCCCAGTCTACGAATCCGGCGAGAGCGTTGCGCCTCTCGATTCGAGCCTCGTGTGCCTGGTGTGCTGCCTCCAGGTGGAGCCAGGTCTCGGCGGAAGTCCCGAGAATTTGTTCCAGAGTGACGGCGACATCGGGAGATAGCGGGGCCGTTCCCTTGATGACGAGGTTGATGTGCTTAGTACTGAGCCCGGTACGGGCGGCGAGTTGCGCTTGGCTGATCGCACGAGCGTCGAGCTCGCGTTGCAGCAGGCGACCGGGCCGGGGTGCGAAGTCGAACTGCGTGTCTGTGGCGATGTAAGTGGTCATGGAGTCTCGATTCAGATCGCGGGCCGGAGGATCGACCGGCCGCGAATGTGGAAGTCCTGGACGAGTAGCGCTTGCGAAGAAGCGTGATCGGGCAATGCTGACCGATTTAAGACAGCTCGCGGAACCCCATCGGAACTGAGCGGACGTACATGCATCTCAACCTCCTCGATCGAGAGAGTCAGATTCCCTGCGTTGACGTCTATCCGAACGCTCTGAAACGTCACGAGATTTTCGAGCCGTGGGGCGTGCGCGACGACCTGCAGGAGGTCTTCCGCCGCCGCTACCTGACCGTCGGCGACAGCTCGTAGGTGCACCCCCGAGACACAAGAGCCCTCAAGTTGAGGACTTATCCACGCGAGCTGCAAGCTTTACCTCTTTGGTAAACGGGACTTATGGTAGAGTCGGATTTACCCGACAGGTACATGCTACCTGCTTCCAGCCGGGAGTAGGAGCGACACGCTACAAGGAAGGAGGGCCAAATGGCCCCCAAAACAACCACGTCTCTGCAGATTTTTATCGACGGCAAGGCGTTCACCACCCAGGATGATGACCAGGAGGCCGCGGCTCTGCTGCGCCTCGCTGGACGCGATCCGAAGATCTCCGACCTCTTCCTCGTCAAGAAAAACGGCGTGGAGGAGAAGATCCGTGACGGCCAGATCATCAACCTGAAGGACGGTGATCGGTTTGCCTCCCGGCAAAAGCTTCGCTTTATCATCGACGGAGAGCCACACAGCAGCTACGACGACGACCAGACCGCGGCCGCGCTGCTCCGCCTCGCCGGAGTCGACCCGGCCGGCTACGACCTCGCCCGCATCATGCCGGCAGGCGGCACGGAGACGTTCCGCGACGAGCAGATGGTGAACATCAAGAACGGCGACGATTTCGTCACCGCCAAGCATGTCGGAGGCGTCGCGTGAGCGATGCGATCGGCCTGACGGGGCCGACCCAACAGTTCATCAACGACATGACTGCCGTGGGCGCCATTGCCCGGGCCGACGGACCTCGCATCCTCTACGACGTCGTCGCGGTGGGCGGCGACCTCAACGGGCAGTCTGTGACGACCGGCGTCAGCGTGTCCGAAGTACAAAGCTGGCCTATGGTCCCTCCGCACTGGATTCACCTCCCGGACTCGGTCACGTTTCCTGAGACGAACATGGATGAGATCGACTGCCGGCCCGGATGGAAGAGGCACTCCCGCGATTTCAGCTACACCGACATGTCGGTGCCGCCGGCCCTCGCGTGGCTCCGGCACGTGCGGGGATTTGTTTCGATCGCAATCCCGAAGGCGGCGTGACATGCGGTATTCCGTAGCCATGACTGGTGAAGCCCAAGCGGCCATGCGTGATCACCTTATCCGCGAGGACGGCCAGGAGGACGTGCTCGCCGCGACGTACGTCCTTTCCACAGGCGTCGAACGCACGACGGCTCTCATTAAGTCAGTGATTTTTCCCCGGGAGGGCGAGCGTCACGTACACGGGAACGCGTCATTCACCAGCGGGTACGTGCTCCGGGCGTCGAACGAGGCGCGCGCCGCCGGCCAGGGGCTCGTTCTGCTGCACTCCCATCCTGGCTCTCGCGGCTGGCAGCTACTCAGCAACATGGACTGGGAAACGGAGTCCGAGTACGAGCGCGTCGCCCGCGGCATCACGAAAATGCCGCTTCTGGGGATGACGCTCGGCGGCCGCGACACCTCCTGGTCGGCCCGGTTCTGGTTCGACAAGAACGCACCCACCTGGGCCGAGTCGGTGCGGTCGGTGTCTCCGAAGCTCACCGTCACCTGGAACGACGACATCCGGCGAGTCCCCCACGTGACCCCTTCGCAGCAACGGACGGTCTCGTCGTGGGGCGAGCGTACACAGGGGTCGATCGCGCGCCTGCGCGTCCTCGTCGTCGGTGGCGGCAGCGTTGGCCTCGACGTTGCGCAGCGCCTAGCCGCGACGGGCCTCGCGACGGTAGGAGTGATGGACTACGACGCCGTTGAGACGGTGAACCTGGACCGCATGATCGGCGCGACCCGCCTCGACGCCGCGCTCGGGCGGTCCAAGGTCGACGTCGCGGCGCGCCTGGCAAAATCTGCCGCGACCGCGGAGTCGTTCGAGATCTATCGCCACGAGGTCAGCATCACCGACCCCGTCGGCGTAAGCGCGGCGCTCGACTATGACGTTATCTTCTCCTGCGTTGACCGCCCTTGGCCGCGGGCCGTGTTGAATGCACTCGCCTACACCGACCTCATCCCGGTCATCGATGGCGGTATCGCGCTCGACACCTTCCCGGACGGGCGCATGCGCAACGGAATCTGGCGCGCACACACGCTCGTCCCCGGACGCCCGTGCATGGCCTGTCTCGGCCAGCTGGTCATCGGCGACATCCCTTTGGACAAGCAGGGGCTCCTGGACGACCCGGAGTACATCGCGGGAGCACATCGCGAAGCTCCCTCCCGCCAGAACGTCGCCGCGCTTTCCGCGAGCGTCAGCGCCGCACTTCTGGCACAGTTCGTCAGCCTCACCGCCCACCCGGGCGGCCGCGGCGTCCCGGCACCGCTGCGTCATGTCCTCTCCACGCACACCCTTGAGCACTCCGCCGCGACCTCCGGCCCGTACTGTGCTTTCGAGAACGCGGCGACCGCTGGCGATACCCGCACCCCGATCGCCGAGCACCGCGAAGACTGGCGCGCCATCGTTTACGAACGTACGACTAAGAAAAGGCCCCTCCGCCTCCGCGTCCTCGCGGCGGCCGAGGATTTCCTGCAGCGCGCGATCTCCCGACTCAAGTAAACGGGACATCCCCTATCGCGGGCAGTACATCGAGTGCCGCACCGGCCGCCGGCCAGGAATCTGCGCATGTACCCAGGTAGGCCCGGATCTTTGGTCCGGGCCTACCCCCACGTAGTACCTCACGATTGGAACGATATGTTTGACGCCCTCGATAAGGGAATGAGCGCCCTCCGGCTCAGTTGGGACACCCCCTACCGCATCCTTGCCTCACTTCTGAGCATCGGCTGCGCCTGCACCCTCCTCGGCTGGATCGCCGCCTCAAGCCCTCTGTACGCGCTGGGGCACATCGGCGGGTACCTGGGCCTTCCGCAATCGCAGGAGATCGCTAGCGGTATCGGCAGCTGGCTCTCCAGCCGCAAGGAGACTGTCGTTCCAGTAGCCAGCGTTCTGCTGTTCCTCGGCATCCTCGCTAACGGTGGTGATGGCAGTGGGCGGGGCTCATTCCCCGGCCCCTGGAAGGGTGCAGCGACTGCATTGATCGCACTAACGGTTATCTGGACAGTGGAGCCCGGGGCCATACCCGGAGTGCTAGTCCTGCTCGCCCTAATACTTCTGACCGTCTACGTAAGTCGCCGATTCGCGCGCAGCGGCGTTGAGATCGGCAGCTGGCTCGCTTGGACATTCCTCAACCTGCTCGGTTCAGCACTCTACGTCTTCTTGGTGGTCATATGGATGATCGGGCGGACTCCGCCCAGGTCAGCGCCGAAGTAACGTTCACGGAGAACCACGCCCCTCACCGGGACGTTCCCTGACCCGCGCAGCATCTTCCCCGGCGTCCCACCACAGGGACTGGCTTGATTCTTAGGCGCCGGCGGCGTCGTAGGCCCTCCTGATGTCCTGGCTGATACTGCCGCGGGAGCTTGGGTTGTACCCGTTGGCCCGGGCCCACTCACGGATCCGCTGAGACTGCTCCCTGCCGATCGCCCCGCTCCTGCCGCGCTGCCCCCCGAAGCGCCGCGGATCCGCCGGCCGCCGGAAATGAAGCGCTCCAACGCCCCGCGCAGTTCGGCCGCGTTCCCAGCCGACAAGTCGATTTCGTACTCGGCTCCATCGAGTGCGAACCGGACGGTTTCCTTCGCATCCTCGCCCGAAAGGTCATCGATCAGCTGAACAAGTACTTTGCGGGCCATAGGGCATTCTTCTATTCGGCGGTTAACGCTGCCGCCTCCCAAAACCAACGCCAGCCTTTGACCTCAACACTATTTCAATTCCGAACACCATCGAGTCTGCAGGGCCACGTATGCGGCCCGTCGGCCCGCGGTGCCTTCGGCTTCTTCTGCGGCCACGCCCGCAAGGGTCCGTCGGCCCTGTCCTTTCCGGCGGATTGCTGGCAACCTCTGCAGGTTTTTCCAAGCTGTTTGCAGTGTGCCTGGGCTAACGTTCTGTGGAAAACCGGGATTCGGCGCCGGTCAGCCTTCATTACAAAGGAGCACTGGCGATGGAAATGGAAAGGCCACACGACCTCCTGCATCTGGGGCTGGCACTGCTCACGACCTTTGTCCACAATGACACCCAGGGGTACACCGTGATGACCAGAGACCTTCCGGGGGCGACTCCGAGGCAGTTGCCGGGCTCGGCAGCGTGTGTGAGGGGCTGGTCGGGATCATCGCCGAGATGCTGGGCACGTCCAAGGAGGAATCGGTACAGCGGATTGCCGCGGCCCTCGCTGCCGACTGAATAGGCTTCGAGACACTACGGCTTCAGTCCGATATAACTTGGGGAAGATATGACAATGGTCGTTCTTGCCATAGGCGTGGGCACGGACTTGTCTCATCGCGCTACTCGGTGTCAGCGCTGGTGCCACCATTTGGTTCTAAATGGAGCGGTCGTCAATTCGGTGCCGGTTTCCTGGCACTGTTCCTTAGCCTCGCTGTCAGTATCGGCGTTACCGCTCATGCAGTTCGCTGCTTCGCCGCCCGGACGCCCCATCCTCTATCTGACTGAAATCAAACTGTGCACTGGGCCTTGTACCCCTGTAACGACGGCTGTCCCACTTCCTTGGTGGTCGAATAGCCCCGTGGGTCACCCCGCGTTCGTTGGTGTCCGGGGAAGGCTGCGTAAGTAACCCCACCGTTCCGCAAGTTGTCCCAGAAGTCCCGCCACAAGGACCCGCCCGGGTGCAACCCTTCGGCACGCTGCACCCATGTCCGTGCCAGCAGGTGAACCTCGATGGAGGACAGGCATCAAAGACAGAAGAATTTGGCGGCCGTCCAGCTACCCATCCTTGCGCTTCAGCTTTCCGGATTTGATGGCCCGCCGGATCTGATCATAAGTCCGGTATTTTGACCGATCGATTCCGCCCTCGATCTGATCCTTCAGATACTCGGATCTCATCCGTGTCCACATGGTCAAAACCTCTTCGTAGCCAAATGCTGGTAGCCCCACTTCGTCTGTTGGATGAGCATGCGCCGAGGGGTCACCGCCCAGCGAGACTAGGAGGCCCCTCGCTGTCTTCAAATCCTGCGCCGAGGAACGAAGCTCATGAACGGCGTCTTGGGCCCTCTGAAGTTGGCCGGGGTTATGTTCTGAGACTCTGGTCAGAAAGTCTTCAAGCGCGGTTACCGACTCCCTCCGCGTCAGATCCTGCACTTCGCGCATGATACTCAAGTGCTCGTCCAAAGCCGGCTCCCAGCCGAACTCCCCTGTCTTGACGTCCAGCGCGAAGTCACGCACTAGTTCGGCATGATCTTCTGTTGCTGTCCTTAGCTGCCGTCCGGCCATAAGGAGACGTATCGCCGACCACCCACTGTCACCGTAGGACGCCTCCAGCACCATTCCCATGGAAGTAGTTGCGGGACCGTTTCTTGCGAGTTCCTCTTCCATAACCAGCCGTTCATGACTCCACTGGCTCGGTCCATCCAGCCCGGCTACCCAGTCAACGATGTCAATGGCTCGGGGCCGAAAGGAAATATCACCCTCATTGCCTGGCGCAGGAACTGGGGCCATGGGCCGATTCACATCGAACAGGATGGCCACGGGAGGCACCCGCAAGGCTCTGGATATTGCAAGCAGCTCGGATACCGTGATGTCGTCGCGGCGCCCATTTTCAATGTTGGCTATGACTGAACGCGACATTCCCGCATCCTCTGCAAGATCCTGGGCGGTCATGCCCTCGCTTTTCCGGTAGGCAGCAATACGTCGACCCATCCCCATCACTGTCTGTGTCATGAGAACACACTATTCTATAATTTAGATGTAAGCGACACATGCTGTTAGAATTCAAGCCAATATACCGACCGTTGCCAAGATGTTTGATGACCGACAGGAGCGATGTGATCCAGGAGCCGGCCCACAACCGCATGCCTCCCGGGTCCAAGGGGCAATGGAAAAGCATCGTCTGGTCCACGTACAACACCGCCCGGCCGGCATGACTACTCACCGTGCAGATCCCCTCTCGATCGGCGCTTGGGCAGATGAAAGCATGCGCACCATCAAGGTGTCGGAGCCCATGTATCTTTTGGGGGCAACCGTAGCCAACCAGGAAGTGGCCGAGAGAGCCCGCGAAGCCATGATCTCGATTCACAAGTCCGGGCCAAAGCTGCACTGGCGAGACCTGGACTCGAAGGCTAAACGGCGATCCGTTGAAACCGTCGCCGCACTCGACCTAGACCACGTCGTGGTTGTCGCAAGCCCCATGGACCCGAGACGTCAGGAACGCGCCCGCGCGAAGTGCATCGAAAGACTTTGTTGGGAAGTTGACGAACTGGGGGCAACCCATGTGACCCTCGAGGCTCGCACGGCCTCACTAAACGCCCGGGATCGGGCCCTGATTCCAAGACTTCGCGGTAGAAATGCCCTGCCAACGCAACTTCGCGTCGACTGGCTTCTTGGGTCAAGGGACCCCATGCTTTGGATAGCCGATCAAGTTCTCGGAGCCTACGGGGACGCCGAGACGGGCGATTTCCAGTACCTCAGAACCATCGAAGACGACATCCTGGTCTCTCGTATCAAGCTTTAAAACGCGAAAGCCAGGTCCCGTCATAACAGCGGGGGTCCTGGCTTCACTTCCTCCATCCCTCAGGATGGAGGCACACAGCTATCATACGTGGGGCGTCGTTCAAACAACAATACAAACAGTGCGAACACGGTCCGTTGCAGCGCAAACATCCGCCAGCCTCACTTTGCCAAGAAACCGCGAAAACCCACGACACCAAGGGACGATCAAACTTCCCCTGGGGGATTTCCGGAGGCTGCACCGCTGCGCCATTCTTGCCATCGAGAGCCGGGCGCCCAACGACCACCACGACGTCGCCAAGGCAACGAAGCCCCTCCTCGACGAACTCAACAAAGACAAAATCTCCCCTGCGCGAATTGGCACCGAACCGTCCTTTGGCACCACCCTGAAGGCGGCAGGTCACCGGTCGCCCCGAAGACAGCTCAGGTCCCGCCGCCGGCCCTGATGTCATCGTCGGGCAGTCCGGAACCGCTCTCGGTATCGACTATCGAAGGTACCGGTAGACCGTTGCACGGGAGACTCCTAGCATCTTGCCAATGTCGGAGGCGCTGATTCCTTTGGCCTTGAGTTCCTTGGCCCGGGCAGCGGCAGCGTCATTTACTTTGCGTGGCCTTCCGCCGTGGCGGTTGTTGGCCGCAGCCGCCCGGAGTCCAGCTCGGGTGCGTTCGATCATCGTGTCGCGCTCCAGCTGAGCGAATGCGGCCATGATCGTCAGCATGGCGGTCCCCATGGGCCCGGTCGTGTCCAGCCCTTCGGTCAGAGACCGGAACCCTGCGCCCTGTTCCCGGATGATCTCGATGACGTCCAGGACGTGCCGGGTGTTGCGGCCTAAGCGGTCAAGCTTCCACACGGTGAGTACGTCGCCGGCCTCCAGCCGGTCCAGAGCCTTGGACAGCTGAGGGCGTTCGACCGTTGAACCGCTGACACCGTTATCGGCAAAGATCCGGGCCGCGCCGGCGGACTTCAGTGCGGTGAGCTGCAGACCGAGGTTCTGTTCCGCCGTGGAAACCCTCGCGTACCCGATTACGGCCATGGCCGCCTCACTATTCTCTTAATCCCGAACAATTTGCCGTTTTGAGACTATCTGTTGTTGGACGGGTTTTGAGACAGCAAGAGTCCGTGTTGATCCCCGAGTTCCTCGGCATTTCTGACGCCACCTGAAAAACGACCCGGCCATCTCAGTAATGGATCGTTTGTGAGACTGAGAAGTGTGTCAAGGACGTAAGCATTTGGGCTCCGCGCACACCCAAGGCTGGCGCCCAGAGGCGGCGCCAGCTGTCGGGCGGTCCTTGCCGCCACTACCCTACTTTGACGGCATTACTGTCAAAGACTGCATTGCGATCAAAGCTGAATCTTTCGACCTGGAGCCAATTTCCTTGCCCCTCCCTGGAACTTTTCCCCCTCGTTATAGAGACGTTCGCGTCGTTCCACTTCCATGAGGACAGCCCGCGAGATGAAGTCGGACCAGCTTCGATCCATTTCCTGCCCGCTGGTTCCGGTGTAGGCCGCTTTGGCGCGCTTGAGGTCATCCGCCGCCATGTAGAACGTGACTTGTTTCGACGCAGTGTCAGGCAGGGGTGCGGCAGCCGGAGACGTGCCCGTTGAGTCGCCCTCCGTTGCCCCTGAGCTCCTGTTTGCCTTCACCAGGTTCTGGACGGAGAGGTTGTCAGGCCGCCGCCGGGGCGGCACGCCGATGGGCTTGCGGTTGCTTTCAGTCATGATGCGTTCCTCTCCTCGGCTGCTTCCAGACGGGCAACAAGTTCATGGGCTATCTGGTAAAGGTCTTCAGCGACATTGGCGGCAGACCGCGGCTGGCTCTGGCCAGCTTCGGCTGTTCCCTTCAGCACTTCGTACCATTTGGGGGCGGCCTTGACCTGTTCTTCGAGTTCGTGGACCAGCAGTCCCCTATCGCGGGCCGCCTGTGCCGGCGCTTCTGCGTGACGCACCATTCCGTTGAAGAGGACGTCATCGGTTCCAAAGGTCTCCGTGATGGCTTCGCGCGTCGTCCGGTGAACATTGGTTGCTGTGGACGATGTGGCGGTGATGATCACACCGAGAAGGTCGAGGTTCGGATTGACGTCGATTACTGTGTCCAAGCGTTTGGCGACTCCAATGAGTCCTTCGCGGCCAGCTTTGTCCGTCTTTGTTGGCACGACCACATACGAGGCTGCACCCAGAGCCGCGACTTGCAGAGGCTCGTTGCCGGGCGGGCAATCGATGAAGATGATGTCGTAGTTGGCAGCGATCGGCGCGAGTGACCGGGCAAGGGCCAATTTCGCCTTGCTGCCGTCTTTACTCCCCTGCGCAATCAGACCCGCTGCCGCCTGGTCGAGCTCGGCCCCTCCGGGAATCACATCGAGGTTGGGTCGGACGTCCTTCAGCGGCGACAGCAGCGACCCAAACATAAGACTCTGCGCGAGGGCGCTGCCATCGTCGTCACGGGCGCCGTGCCTGTAACCAAGGTCGAGTCCAAGGTTCCCCTGTGGGTCCATGTCTACAAGCAGGACCTTCCACCCAGATGTTGCAAGCAGGGCACCGACGTTTGCAGTCAGTGTCGTCTTGAGTACGCCTCCCTTGCCGTTAACGAAGCCGCAGATTCGGTCCATGCCTGTCCGGTCGAACGTTGTTGTCGCTGTCATGATCTCAACCTTACTGTCATTACTGTCTTAGACGTCTTTGATAGCAATCGTGTCAAAGACTTTTTTCAAGGCATTACTGTCTTTCCACCTATTAGTTGCTTTACGTTCAATACGGGCGTTACATGCAATGACTGCTTTACTGTCAATACCGTCATGCCTCCCCAGGTCTCAGGCAACTCGCCACAGCCTCCCACCCAATCCAGTTCGGTTTTGGAGGGAGGGATCCAGTAGAGGTCCGCTTCGGGGTCCTCCACTTCGTGTTCTGCAAATTGGGGTACGAGCCCAGCCAAGCGTGCCATGCTGCGTTGCTTTCGATGGCGGCTGATCTGTTCTGCGGCGTCGTCAAGTGCTCTGAGCCGGCCGGCTGTGCGGATGAGTCCTGTGGATCGGACGATGGATGCTGTGGTGGGGGAGGGGCATGTCAAAGACTTTTTTAAAGTCAATACTGTCTTTCCACCTATTAGTTGCTTTACGTTCAATACTGGCATTACATGCAATGACTGCTCTACTGTCAATGCGATCACGCCTTTCCCAGGTCTCAGGCCACTCGCCACAGTGTCCCCACCCAATCCAGTTCGGTTTCCGAGGGAGGGATCCAGTAGAGGTCCGCTTCGGGGTCCTCCACCTCGTGTTCTGCAAGTTCGGGTACGAGGTTCCTGTCCAGCCATGCATGCCAAGCTGCGCGTTGCTTTCGATGGCGGCTGATCTGTTCTGCGGCGTCGTCAAGTGCTCCGAGCCGGCGGGCCAGCGCTGTCAGGCTGGTTCCGGCGGTGATTGTCCATTGCCCGTGCCGGCGTTCGATCATGTTGTAGCTGTACATGGTACCCAGAGCCTTTTCTACGGCTGTACGGCTGAGTCCTGTGGACCGGACGATGGCTGCTGTGGAGGGGGAGAGACGCCCGCGTTCGATAGATTCGTAGACGAGGGCGGCAACGTCGCCCAGGGCGCGGAATACGGGGCGGATGCCGTGGATTTTTCCGCTTCGCCAGGAGAGTTCCCGTGCGAGTTGTTCAAAGTGCGGTGGGAGTTGGATCACGTAGGTGTCGGCGTTGCGGCCACGAGCATCAGCAATTTTGGTCAGGATGCCGTCGGAGGCTTGCTGGAGCACCGGGAGGAGTCTTGAGATAGTGCCATGGTGTTTGCCCAGTGCAGTCGCAAAGGTACGGCACCCGACATCCAGCAAATCGGTCTCCATGGTCCGCATGTAACCAAGTACGGCCCGGAGCAACAGGCGCAGACTCAGGCCCTCGCGACCACGCTCTTTTAGTCTGTGGTCCAGCACCGCATAAAGGACATTTTCAAGATCATTCACGAGCTGGTGCGCGGCAGCTTTGCTGCTGGTTCTGTTGGCCCCCCCTGTGGGTTCTGGGGGGCTTGTGTCGTTAATACGGGTAGTCCTTCTACCCGTTGGCAGGGTTCCCCGATTTTCGACCCAGCGGCAGGCCTCGGCCCACTCTGCGTCGATGAGACGCTCCTGCCGGTCGGTGGTCGTGTAGAGGGCCGCGAGGCCCGGGAACTGACCGCCCAGCTCGAGGCGGACCTGTTCCAGGGTCCAGCCGCAGGCGGCGAAGTGGTTCAGGACCGCCATGCGGGCCTCTGACGGGGTGGCGTACTTGGCGGTGTCGTACAGGCCTGTACGGGCCAGCACACGCAAGGGGGACTGGCTCCCGGCGAAGGGAAGGGGGCGAATACCGTGAGCCGTCGTGGTGGCGATCATCTTGGCGGTGCGGTCTTTGAGCTCGCGGGCGCGTCTTATTTCCGGCGCCAGTGCCAGCCGGAGCGCGGCGACAGCGCTGGCGGGATTACGGCGGCGCAGAATGTCGTAGGCAGTGGTTAGGGGAGTGGTCAGGATCTGATGGCCACCGGATTTATGCGCGGAACCAGGAACCCGGATACAGCCGTCGGTGACGTTCTGGTGCGGACTGGGATCGAGACTCGGAGCCATGAGGGTCATGGCTCCGACGAGCTCCCGGGCTTCAGGGCCGCTCATACGTTCCGCGAGCGGGATGTAGAGATGGCGTCCGCCGCTGGGGGAGTGGTCCGCGACGTAGCGAATACCACAGCTCTCCAAGAGTGTCCCGAGGCGTTGCGCGTCGTCATCGACGACGCCCTTCAGCGCTTTGGAGGTGTCCAGGTCAAGGCAGAGCGTAGCCACAGAACCGTCTGCACCGTGGATGAGAACAGCCGCCGGCCGTGTCGGCAACGCCGCAGTGATCCGGGGCGGGTTCTGCGGCCGTGGATACTGGAAGCGGCCCCCGATCCAGCGTCCCAAGCGGTAAGTAGGCGCGCCGGCGATCAATGGGGCAAGAGCCCATGCCGCATCAGGCGTGACTTGACGCGCCGTGTGCGGTGCGTCAGTTGTTGACGACACGGCCGCTGCAGGTACCATAGACAACAGCTAGTCCCTTCGGGGTATAGCAAATGGAGCCCCCCTCACGGGGAGCTTGATAAGTTCAGATCGCTGATCCGCCAAGATGTGGATCTGAACGTCATACTTTTTGAAGGCCCGCGAAAGCGGGCCTTCAGTTTTTAACTGGCCTTAGCGATAGGCAGGGCCTCCTGGCCAGAGATGCTGTCGAAGTCGATGGTCTTTAGGAAATCGATCACCAGGCGAGCAACAACATCGCTCTTGGAATCGCCCGTAATGTCCGAGAAGGCTTGCAGCTTCTGAGCATCAGCAGCCTGCATCCGCACGGTGATGTTCCGGCGGTCTCCCTTGAAGGGCTGTGGCATGGTGTCCTCATTCCTTAGTTTTCCATGGACATTCTCCATGGAACCGGAATCAGGTTCCCTTAAGTGGGATGTCGCTGCCGTGTCGCACCAATCTCCACGAGGTCGTTCCCGCAGGTCGACTCCGCTATTCCCGTGCGGCTCCGGGTTCGCGGCTGGATCGCAAGACGTTGCTAGTGACATGGTTCCAATATGTCACAAAATCAAGAATTTTTATTTATGGTGCAATCTGCGGCTTCGAGGTTAGCGGTTCCAAGCCCGCCGAACGACGGCTTCGACGTCAGCAGCAGCCGCAGGTGAGCCACCGCCGGCGTTCAAGGTGCCACGGAACAGGTTCCTGGTTGCGAGGAGTGATCGGAAGTACTGTCCTCGGCGGTCGATTCGTCGTGCCTGCACGCCAAGAAATCTAGCTGCTTCCCGTCGCTTC
Organism: Arthrobacter humicola; assembly: GCF_039531445.1. NCBI lineage: Bacteria > Bacillati > Actinomycetota > Actinomycetes > Micrococcales > Micrococcaceae > Arthrobacter > Arthrobacter humicola. Next base: position 18,176 of record NZ_BAAAQB010000004.1, read on the forward strand.
ATCCCGGAGGCGATGCAAATTTTCACTGCTTCGAAGATGACCCTGTAGGCGGCTTCGTGTTCTTTGTTGACCTCGGCGAGAACGCAATTGACGGCTAGTTGGGCGTCTTTCGGCGTGGAGTTCATGAGGCAGCCTTTCTAGTCGATCGAGAGAAGCGAGCCAAGCTCGGTCTGCGGGATGCGGTTTTTCCGGGCATACGCGAAGAGTGCCAGGCCTATCACCACGAAGGCCGTGGAGATGTAGGAAACAATCATGAACATGTAGGTAACGTCCCCCGTGGCGCCCAGTTCGACCGGGTACGTGAATGCGCGGATCAGAGAGAGGGCAAAGCCGCCCGCAATAAGCCCAGACGCGAGCCGGCCGGCTCTAAGGGGATTCCTGCGTGAGTCCTTGTATGCGGGGCTGATGAGGGGGGCAACGATGTAGGCGACGTAGGCCAGCACGAGCCATGTATTCAGGCGCACGCTCGGCTGCCCAGCGTAATCCAGGAGCTGTGGTGACGGGTTCGGGGCTTCGGTCGCCAGAAGAGTCCCAAGCAGGCCTGTGGCGACGATTCCCAGCACGGCCGCCCCGGGCGCCCCGACAGTCCACCTGCGCGCAAGCGGTGAGTCGTAGGCAACGCTGAGGTGCCCGCCCAAGAACGCGACGGCCACGAGGGCAAAGTATTTGGAGATCAGGTCGGTGCCATTGGTCAGAGGCATGAGCGACTCCACGCCCATGTAGACCGGGGGCAGGAGCAACAGATAAGCAAGGGTCAGGAAGATGCCCGACAGGGCGATGCTGCTGGCTTTTCCCTGCAGTGCGTGCTGGTGTCCCAGCACCGGTGTATTGATGCGTTTGAACGTCAGGCTGCCCAGGAGAATGAGCATCAGGCTTACCGGGATGACGGTGAGCGGGTTCATCCCAGAAGTTCCGTCATCTTCTCCGCGTATTCGCGGGCCTCCTTGCGTTGCCTCACACGCCTCTGCAAGAGATGAATGCGGGCGGAAATGGCGTCCACTAAGACATCATCGGAAACTTCAAGCAGTTCGTCTTCGCGCGCCCGGATCTGCCACCCTCCCTCGGCCGGCGTGATCAATTCAGTCACAACAAGTCCGGACGCGTACGAGCCTCCACCGGCCCGGGACGCCGCAATCGCCAAATGAGGATTCAACTTATTTTCAGTGAGCTGTGTGGCGATATAAGTAAGCGCCATGCCCGTTTCCTCTGACATCCTCTGACGGATGTCCCCCGGGTCGATGGCATCGATCCAGGCCCGAACAGAGCCGTCATGAGGGAAGGCAATGAGGTCGATTCCCTTGCGCATCTCACGGGGATAGTGCCTTCGGGAGGTACGGAACTGCAGCTCGGCCATGAGATCGGCGTGATGGACCTGGCTCAAAACCTCTGCCGAAGAGGGCTCAAGGGGCCGGGACTTAATGATCCGGTACGGACTGAAGACGCTGAGCGCATCGATGACGTTCGTGCCGGTAGCTCTTGCAACGGCAATCACCGTGGACTCCGCAACATTTCCACGCCTGAGCTGATTGTTCAGGGTGCCCCGATTTATACCGGTCAGCGTGCTCAACGCAGTAGGTGACGGGCTGACGGCGCTCCCCTCTAACCACTCCCTAAATTCGGCGGCTGAGACAGGCACGGACACTCCTTAGACAAAGGGCATAGACAAGCACGGGCGATCAATACCTGCTAGGGTTGAACCAATAATTAAACTTTTCTCGATAGATCAAATCTTGGTTGAATCCATCGTATCTTCTGCACCGAGTTTAGCCGGGGCCCACCTACGAGACATGACCGCTAGGCAACACAGCACAGAAGCACAGGGGGAAGCCGTGAAGCCGTCCACGAGGCTCAGCACCGGAGCCGCCGTCGCGGCACCCGTGATGATGCTCGGCCTGGTTTTCTCCATGCTCCTGCTGTTGGCCCCCGCGAAACCTGCTGTGGCTGACTGCGGCCCGGCTGTTTCCGTCGTCATCGACGGCAGCACCAAGGTCGACGGCTATACCCAAGAACAGCTCAAGAACGCCGCCGCCATCATCGGTGCCGGCAAGACGCTGCACCTATCGGCCAAGGGCCAGATGATCAGCGTCATGGTTGCTCTGGGGGAGTCAGGGTTGCGCGTACTGGACAACGGCGATGGTGCGGGCCCGGACTCTCGGGGGTTGTTCCAGCAGCGCGCCAACGGCGCGTGGGGCTCCTACGCGGACCGCATGGACCCCACCACCAGTGCAACGAACTTCGTCAAGGCCCTGCAGGGCGTGGCCGGCTGGGAGCTGCTGGAACCGACCCTTGCCGGTAACAAGGTCCAGCGCAACGCCGACCCGTACCACTACCAGAAGTACTGGCCCGAGGCCGTCAAACTCGTCCAGGCGCTCTCCAATGCGAAGTTCTCGCTGCAGGGCAGCGACTGCGCCATCCCCGGACAGACCGGCGCGGGGGACGACTACCCGTGGAAGAACTCCCCGACCTGGTTGCAGACCGGAGCGAACACAGCCAGCACCTCACCGCTGGGTATGTACTACCGCGAGTGTGTGGACTTCGCCCTGTGGCGGGTGAACCAGCAGATGGGTTCAACCAGCGCCCCATTCAAGTTCCTCAACGGCACCTTCCGCCCGGACAGGCAGGGCCTCGGCTCGGCCCTGACCTGGAAGGCCGGCTGGGACGCCAAAGGCTGGCCCACCGGCGGCACACCACGGGTCGGTGCCATCGTCTGGTATGCGCCCGGTGCCGGGGGAGCGGACCCGAACTTCGGGCACGTCGCGGTGGTCAAGGAAGTCAAGGACAACGGGACTTACGTCGAAGAGGGCTACAACGGCAACCCTGCCCCGGCGGACCACAGCTACTACACCCGGGCAGTGGCCAACACCGTCCCCTCAGCTTTCCTGTACCTGCCCACTCAAGAGGAGAAGAAGTGAAAAAGCCCTTGACCCTGCTCGCCGTGGCGCTGCTCTGCGTGTCCTGCACACCGGTGGCGAACACGACGACGGCACCGGCGGCATCTACCAGCAAGCCCACAGCGGCCGCGCCGGTCTCCCTGAGCGCCAACAGCGGCCCCCAGGCGCCCGGGGGCACCGTCCCGGCCACGATCGGCATCACCTGGGACCTGACCAGCAAGGACAAAGCGGTGGAAGTCGCCGGGAAGGCAATGGCGGACTTCGCCCGCCCCACGGTGGAGGACAAGCAGTGGGCCAATGACCTGGCCCGCTGGCTGACCCCGCAGGCCACCGCTGACTACTCGGCAGTGGACCCGTCCAACATTCCGGTCAGCCGCGTCACCGGCCCCGCCACCCTGAGCGTCGATGACGCCAACGGCTTCGGCGTCATGGCAGCGGTCCCCACCAATGCAGGGACCTACACGGTGCAGTTGCTCCGCACGGGCAGGGACGCCCCGTGGAAGGTCAACCGTCTCACCCCGCCCTCGTCCTAAGCGCCGCACCGCTGAATCTCACACACGTAAGGAAGAAGCTCATGGGTACTACACCAACCGAAGTCATGGCCTTTCCCAACATCCGGGCCATCGTCCGCGACAACGGCACCGCCGAGGTCGTCGTCGCGGGCAACTCCCGCGTCGTCCCTGCCGGAGACTCCGTTCAGGAACTGCGCAACAACGCCCTGGCCCTCATCGTGGGCGAGGCACAGACCCTCCAGCGCCCCGTGCGGGTCCGGATCGAGGACCCCGAAGGCCACGGTGAGCTCATCGTCCACCCGGATAACAAGATCGAATCCGTCTCCTACGACCCCCGGCAGACCCGCCGCCGGACAGAAGCCCCCGAAACCACACCCAAGGCAGTCGCCCCGGCGATCATAGAGACCGTCCCCGCACCGGCGGCCGCGGCCACTCCAGCAGAATCCGCGCCAGTTCCTGCTCCTGCAGCACCGATGGACGCCCAGCCGTGGCCACCCGCCCCCGTCGCAGCCGATCCGGTTCCGGTGCCGGCCAACCCGGAACCGCAGCCGGCCGCCGCCGTTACTGAAGAAACGGCGCCGACGCGGCGCAGCTTGAAAGAAACCTCGTTCCTGGTCAGCGCCCCGGTGCTGGAACCGGCCACCCAGGGCTGGCGGGGAACACTCACCCGCCTGGGACTGCGGATGGACCCCTCGGAGGAAGAACTCTCCGAACGGGAGGACATTCGCACGGTCAGCCAGCACTGGCCCGGCCCCCGGACGATTGCGGTGGTGAACCGCAAGGGTGGGGCGAACAAGACACCGACGGTGGTGATGCTCTCGGCCATCCTTGCCCGCTACAGCGGGGCCGCCACGGTCGCGTGGGATAACAACGAGTCCCAGGGCACCCTCGGCTGGCGGACAGAAAAGGGCTCCCACGACCGCAGCGTCCTGGACCTGATCGACGCATCCACCGAACTGCTCTCCCCGTCAACGAACGCCGCCGAAATCGCCAAGTTCGTCCACCACCAGACCGCCGACAAGTTCGATGTCCTGCGCTCGGATGAAAACGAAGAAGGCGACCACGAAGTCACCGCCGAGGAAGTCGACATCGCCCACCAGGTCCTCACCCGGTACTACCGGCTCGTGGTCATGGATTCGGGCAACACCGCCCGGGCAGCGAACTGGCGCCGAATGATCGACCACACCAACCAGCTCGTCGTCCCCGTCACCGCCATCGAGGACCGCGCCGAAGCCGCACGCCTGACCCTGCAGACCCTGGAATCCCGTGGCGGCCACGACGCCGAGCTGGCCCGCAACGCCGTAGTCATCGTCTCCGAATCCACCGACGCCAAACGCAGCATGAGCGGGGATGCGCTGAAGCGGGCCAAGGACGAAGCGCAGCGGATCGCTGACGGCTTCGCACCGTTCGTCCGGGCGGTTGTCCGGATTCCGTACGATCCGGCCCTGGTCAACGGGCCCATCCGCTATGAAGCCCTACAGCCCGCCACACAGCGGGCATGGCTCGCGGCCGCGGCCGCCGTCGCCGCCGGCTTCTGAACCACTCACCAACGGACTTTGGAAGGAGGAACCATGCAACAGACATTGAACCCCTGGATCACCAGCCCGGTCCCCGCCGACGGCGCGGACACGGCGTCCTCTTATGTCTATGTGCCGCCGGCGGCCGTGATCTGTGCGCCGCTGAGGGGAGTGGTCGAACCGGACGCCGCAGACCGTCTGGCCCGCCGCACGGTCTCAGGTTCTGCAGCGCTGTGGGTCACCGGCGCCCACGGTGGATCCGGTGAAAGCCGCATCGCTGACCTTCTCGAAGGGGCACGCGTCACCGATCACTGCTGGCCTGTTCTCCAGGACGGCAGCAAGCCGCGGGTGCTGCTGGCCTGCCGTGCAGATATGCGCGGCCTGACAGCGGCTCGGAGCGCACTGACCCAGTGGGCATCAGGCGCGGCACCCGAGCTTGATCTGCTCGGCCTCGCCGTCCTGGCGGACGCCCCGGGGAAGACTCCCAAACCCTTGCGGGACTTCGCCGCCATCGTCGGCGGGGGAGCACCGCGGCTCTGGATCCTGCCCTGGGTCGAGGCCTGGCGGCACGGGGACGCCACAACGCCGCCGCCGGGCCGCGAATACGAACGCTTCATCACTGACTTGGCCGCCCTGTCTACCGACACAACACCCAGCACCACCCACTGAAAGGTCTCACCATGAACCCCTTCGCTGTACTTGACGGAAGCGTTATCCCCAACCCCACCCCGGTCGTCCCGGCACAGGCAGGCGGCCTGCTCACGATCCTGAACTGGGCCTCCGGCATCGGCCTGGTCCTCGGCGTCCTGGGCGTGATCATCGTCGGCATCGGCATGGTGATCCAGCTCCAGCGCGGCGAAGGAGCCCAAGCCATCGGCAAGCTCGGCTGGGTCCTGATGGGCTGCATCATCATCACCGGCGCCTCGGGCATCGTCCGCGCCTTCGTCTAAGCCAGCACTATCAACGGGAGGTTCAGCATGAGCCAGTCAACAGAGAGCACCACCGAAAGCAATCCGTTCACCAAACCCGGTTTCATCATTGCTGCCGCGCTGGTGGTCGCGCTGATTGCAGCAGCCGTCGTCATCTTTCTGCTCCCCAAAGGACAGGAGAACGCACAACCGGCCCCCGGGACGGCGGAGCCCACCAGCTCAGCCACAACGAGCCCCACCGCCCACGCTGCCGCTGACAAAAGCGTCTGCGGACTGCCCCCAAGCACGGAAACGGCGCTGGGGGCAGCGCCTAAATCCAAGTGGGAACTTGTAGGAAAAATGGCGGCACCCACCGAGCCCAAGACCTTCGGTCCGGGCGTGACAGACGGAGACGGCTTCAGATCATGCTTCGCGAAGTCCCCAACCGGCGCCCTATATGCGGCCGCCAACATCTTGGCTATGGGCTCCTCTGGAGATCCTGTCCTCAATCGGAAAGCAACAGACAAGCTCTTGATGCCCGGGCCGGGCCGGGATATCGCCAGGGCAGACTCCTCGTCAAAGTCCACGTCGAACACAACCGTTCAATTTCGCGGCTTCGTAATCAAGAGTTACTCACCTTCCGCAGCAAACGTTGACATCGCCTTTCAGACCGACAAAGGGATGCTTGGGCACGCGGTCCTTCCTTTGCAATGGGCCGATGGGGACTGGAAACTGGCAATTGCCGATTCCGGTCAATTGATCAACGAAATAGCCCAGCTTCGAGACCTGGGCGGCTTCATCGCCTGGTCGGGAGCCTGACGTGGCAGAAAAAGCATGTGGACCCATTGATGCCGGATGTGCAGTCGGGAACTGGGTCTCAGGGCTCGCCGATGACGCCATGGGCAACATGGCGAAGGCCATCATGGAGGGCATGAGCCAGATGGTGACGACTCTGTCGACTTTCTGGGTGTCCATGCCCGCCGTGAACCTGGCCAGCGAGGACGGAACGACGCCAAGCCCCATCGTCTCCATGGTGAACAGCGAATTGATGGTCTGGACTCTGACGCTTGCGGTCCTCGCCGTCATTCTCGGCGGTATCCGGATGATCTGGGAACAGCGCGGAGCACCGCTAAAGGAGCTACTGCGGTCCCTCGTCACGCTCACACTTGTCAGTGGCTTGGGCCTGGGCGTCATCTCGATTCTGGTAGTCGCCGCGGATGCTTTCTCTGCCGCCATCATTGAGCGTTCCACGGACGGAAAGGGCTTTGCTGAGTCGATGAACCTCCTGATCGTGTCCGGCCAGACGGGGGTGGGCGTTTTCATCCTTATCGTTCTGGGATTGATCGGTCTGATTGCCTCCCTCGTCCAGGTCGTTTTGATGGTGGTCCGCAGCGGCATGTTGGTGATCCTGGCGGGCATCCTGCCCACCACGGCAGCTTTCACGAACACGGAGATGGGGAGGCAGTGGTTCCAGAAGGCAGTTGGCTGGACCATCGCGTTCATCCTCTACAAACCAGCTGCGGCCATCGTCTACTCAGTCGCATTCCTGCTCATGGGGCACAACAGCGGGAAGGACGGCCTGATCGGGTCCATCACTGGATTCACGTTGATGGTTGTGGCCCTCTTCGCTTTGCCGGCGCTGATGCGCTTCGTGACGCCGATGGTCGGTGCCGTCGCCTCCGGCGGGGGAGCGGGGGCCGGAGCTGCCGTGGGGGCCATGGCCACAGGCGCGGTGTCCATGGGCCGCAGCGGGAGCGGTAGGGGCAACGCCGCCCCGACCCCGGCGAGTACACAAAGCAACCAGTCAGGCGCATCTCCGAAGGGCAGCAACGGAACGCCTGGCCCGAAGGGGAGCGGAGGCCAGCCGACACCCGGGGCTACCGGTCCGGGTGGGGCAGCCGGCGCCGCAACCGCGGGGACAGCAGGCAGCACCGGGGCGGGAGCTGCCGCCGGCAGCGGCGGCGCCGTGTCGGGTGCGGCGTCAGCTGCAGGTCCGGCTGGCATGGCAGTCGCTGTCGGAGCACAAGCAGCCTCCAGGATTTCCCGGGCCGCACACCAGACCGCGCAGGATTCAACCGGCCAATCAGAAACAGCGGAGGGCCCCAGTGGCAGCCATTAATACCGAATACAAGGAACCGTCCTACGGCAACTGGCGCGTCCCGCGCTCTGCCGGGCTGGGGAACCTCGGAGCTATCGGCACCGGCATTGTCATGGCCGGGTTGTTGCTGGGGATCATCAGCTTCGCGTTTCTTGGCCTGTTCCCGGGCCTTGCTGTCCTGGCCGTGGCCGGGGCGGCCGCCCTGTTGCTGACGGTCAAGGACAAGCACGGCCAGTCCGTTGTTGACCGGTTCGGAACACGGATGAGCTTCCGGCTCTCCCGGTCCTCCGGAACGAATCTCTACCGTTCGGGCCCCCTCGGTGTGACGGAGTGGGGCATGTACCAACTCCCCGGCCTCGCCGCGAAGTCCACCCTGTACGAATTCACCGACTCCTACAAGCGCCCGTTCGCGCTGCTGCATGTGCCTTCCACCAGCCACTACACCGTGATTTTCTCCACCGAACCCGACGGTGCGTCCCTGGTGGACCCGGAACAGGTCGATGCGTGGGTGGCGAACTGGGGCGGCTGGCTCGCCGGCCTCGGAGACGAAGCGGGCCTGGACGCCGCCGCCGTGACGGTCGAGACCGCACCGGATTCGGGGTACCGGCTCCGCAATGAAGTCATCATGAACATCGACCCGAACGCCCCGGATTTTGCCAGGAACGTGCTCAACGAAGTCATCGACACGTATCCGGAAGGTTCGGCCACGGTCCGGGCCTGGGTGTCCCTGTCCTTTAATGCCTCCCTCCGCAGTGGGGCGAAGAAGCGCACACCGGAGGACGTGGCCCGTGACCTCGCGTCCCGGATCCCCGGGCTGTCGGCACGGTTGCAGTCCACCGGCGCCGGGATTGCCCGTCCGATGTCCGCGCAGGAGCTCTGCGAGGTCGTCCGGATCGCCTACGATCCGCCCGCTGCCCTGATCATCGATCAAGCGCACGCCGCCGGCTCCCCGGTGTCCCTGACCTGGGGCGAAGTCGGCCCCTCCGCGACGCAGGCGGGCTGGGATGACTACCGGCACGACAGCGCGTTCTCTGCCTCCTGGACCATGACCGGTGCCCCGCGGGGATCGGTGAACTCCTCGGTCCTGTCCCGGCTGCTGGCCCCGCACGGGGACATTGACCGGAAGAGGATCTCGCTGCTGTACCGGCCGATGGATTCGGCCCGTGCCGCCGCCGTGGTGGAGCGGGACCAGAACAACGCCAACGTCCGCATCACCTCCGGGACCCGGCCCTCCGCACGCGCCTTGGTCGATGCCCGCTCCGCTGTGCAGACGGCCCAGGAGGAAGCCCAGGGCGCCGGGCTGGTGAACTTCGGAATGGTCGTCACGGCCACCGTGACCGACAAGGAACGCCTCCCGGACGCTGCCGCGGCCGTGGAACAGACCTCGGGTACCGCCCGGGTGCTGCTGCGCCGGGCCTACGGTGCCCAGGACACCGCGTTCGCCGCGTCCCTGCCCCTGGGGCTGGTCCTTCCCAAGCACAGCCTCCTGCCCTCCGAAATCAAGGACGCCCTGTAATGGGCCGCATGAGGTTTTTGCCAGCAATGACGTCAAAGACAGTAAAGGAGTCGGCGGACGACGGCATGACAAAGCGTCCTGCCCGCGAAGCCGGCCCGGCTGCCCGGGGCTGGACCGGACGCGGCGGCGGGATGGCCGCCCTCGTCCCGTCCGTGACGGAATACCGGGGAACCACGGTCCAGGTCTGCGGGCTGTGGCCGTTTTCCTCCGGGGCGTCCTCGCCCATGATCGGCGTCCCGCTCGGACGCCATGAGGAAACCCAGGCCACGGTCTGCTGTGACCCGATCAGCTGGTTCCAGCGGGCACGCCTGATTTCCAACCCTTCCGCGTTCATCCTGGGCAAGCCGGGGCTGGGAAAGTCCACCGTGGTGCGCCGGATGTTCATCGGACTCTCCGCCCAGGGCGTCCACCCTCTGATCCTGGGGGACCTCAAAGGCGAGCACGTCAAAGCGGTCCAGGCGCTCGGCGGACAGGTCATCAGGCTCGGCCGGGGCGTCGGCTACCTGAACATCCTCGATCCCGGCCAGGCCGTCGAAGCGGCGCAGCTGCTCGAAGACAGCGGCCACCATGAGGACGCCGCCCGGGTCCGCGCCGACGCGCACGGCCGCCGCCTGACCATGGTTGTCTCCCTGATCACGATCAGCCGGAACAACCCGCCCACCGATCAGGAACAGACGATCCTGGACCGTGCCCTGCGGGTCCTCGATGACCGGTTCGACGGTGTCCCGGTCCTCAAGGACCTGTTGGACGTGATCGTCTCCGCCCCCGATGAGCTGCGCCAGGTTGCACTGGACCGCGGTGACATGGCCGTCTACCTGCAGGAAACCCGGGCCCTGGAGGCAACCCTGTTGGGCCTGACCGGAGGCGGGAAGCTGGGGGAAATCTTCTCCCGGCACACCACGAACCCCATGATGCGCGACCGCGCCGTGGTCTTCGATGTCTCCAGCATTGACGAGACCGAAACCGACCTCCAGGCAGCAATCCTGCTGGCGTGCTGGTCCTACGGGTTCGGCACCGTCAACGTCGCCAACGCCCTCGCGGACGCCGGGCTGGAACCGCGGCGGAACTACTTCGTGGTCCTGGACGAGCTGTGGCGGGCACTGCGCGCCGGTAAAGGCATGGTCGACCGGGTGGACGCCCTGACCCGGTTGAACCGCTCCGTGGGTGTCGGGCAGATCATGATTTCCCACACCATGTCCGACCTGCTGGCCCTGCCGGCGGAAGAAGACCGGATGAAGGCCCGCGGCTTCGTGGAACGCTCCGGCATGGTGATCTGCGGCGGCCTCCCGGCCTCCGAAATGCCGTTGCTGACCTCGGCCATTCCGCTGTCCCGGCAGGAGCAGCAGAAGCTCATCTCCTGGCAGGACCCGCCCGCCTGGGACTCCCGCGGCATCGACGTCGAACCTCCCGGACGCGGGAAGTTCCTCATCAAGGTCGGCGGCCGGCCCGGGATCCCCGTCCTGGTGGGCTTAACGTCCCTGGAGCAAGGCCCGGACGGGGTCAACGACACCGAACAAAAATGGCATGACGCCCCGGAAACCCTCCTCGAGCCAATGACCCCTGACGTACCGACTGAGGGAGGCACGTTGTGAGCGCACCGAACCGTAAAGGAATGGGCCTCGGCGATGCCTTGCTGGTCTGGTTCGCCATCGGTTTCATCGTGGTCTTCGGCGGAGGGACTTACGCGGCCGCCCACTTGGGATCCTGGATGGCCGGCATGAAAGCACCGCCCGCACAACCGATTGATCTGATCGCCGGGCTCATCAAGGGCCGGGTGCCCTGGCCCGTCCAGTCCACCGTCTCCGCCGCCCTCATGGCCGGCATGGTCCTGGCCCTGACCATCGTCGTGTTCGTAGCCTGGAAGAAGGGCGCGTCCAAGCGGGCCCGCGTCGATAAGGCCGCCCGGTACCTGGGGCGCGGGAAGTCCCTGGCAGCGTTCTCCGAGAAGGGCGCCCAGGCCACCGCGGAGCGGCTGGGCGTGACAGGCACCCCGGGCATCGTGGTCGGCAAGGTGGTCTCAACCGGGCAGACGTTTATTCAGTCCTGGGAAGACCTCAGCCTCGATATCTGGGGGCCCCGGACCGGTAAGTCCACCTCCCGGGTCATGCCCGCGATCCTGGACGCACCCGGCGCCGTGGTGTCCACCTCGAACAAGCGCGACGTCGTGGACGGCACCCGCGGGGTCCGCGAGGCCACCGGCCCTGTGTGGGTGTTTGATCCGCAGAAGATCGCCCAGGAGGAAGCGGACTGGTGGTGGAACCCGCTCTCCTACGTCACCGACGAAGAGAAGGCATACAAGCTCACCCAGCACTTCGCCGTCGGTTCACGGGTCCCGGGTTCCAAGCCGGATGCCTACTTCGACCCCAAAGCAGAAGACATCCTCTCCTCCTACTTCCTCGCGGCCGCCCTCGGCGGCCTGCCCATCACACAGGTCTATCTCTGGGTGACGGAGCAGGTCAGCCGGGAACCCATCGAAATCCTGAAAGAGCACGGCTACGAGCTGCAGTACAAGGGCCTGGAGTCCACGCTGAAGCTGGCCGACAAACAGCGCGACGGTATCTTCGGCACCGCCGAGAAGATGATCCAGTGCCTCAAGTCCAGGAACACGCTGCGCTGGGTCGCCCCGACAGGTGGCGCGAGGGTAGCCACGGACGCCCGGCGGCAGTTCAACCCGCACGCGTTCGCTGCCTCGCAGGAGACGATCTACATCCTCTCCAAGGAAGGGGCCGGCTCAGCCGCCCCGCTCACCACAGCCCTCACCGTGGCCATTGCCGAAGCCATGGAGGAACGGGCCGAACGCAGCGGCGGCCGCCTGCCCCTGCCTGCGCTGTTCGCCCTGGATGAGTTGGCCAACGTCGTCCGCTGGGCCGGCCTGCCGGACCAGTTCAGCCACTACGGCTCCAAGGGCCTGATCGTCATGGGCATCCTGCAGTCCTGGTCACAGGGCGTTGAACTGTGGGGTGAGGCGAACATGCGCAAGATCTGGTCTGCCGCGAACGTCAAGGTCTACGGCGGGGGCGTCGCCGAAGACGGCTTCCTCCGCGCCCTCTCGGACCTGATCGGTGACTACAGCTACACCAACGTCTCAGTCTCCTCCGGGAAGTCCGGCTCCAGCCGTTCCCGGCAGGAGGGCAAGGAGCGCATCTTCGACGTCTCCAACCTCGCCGAGCTGGATCGTGGCCGCGCCGTCGTCCTCGCTTCAGGTGCACCCGCCACCCTGGTCCGCACCATGCCCTGGTACGCCGGGCCCCACAAGGACGCCGTGGAGGCATCCATCAAGACCTACAGCCCCCGTCCCGAGGAACCGGCCGTAGCGGTGGCAGCTGAGCCGGCCGCTAACCCCTGGGTCACGACGTAGGAAGCTCTGGGATGACGAACGACATTGGACGATTCAGCACAGCGCCCGCCCCCGGCGAAACAGAGGCAGCTGCCGAGAGGCAGGCGGAAGAGCAGAAGCCACCTGAACTGGTCTACGGATCAGCCGAGGAGTTCCTGCACGAACAGCTGCTGCCCACCTACGTCCGCGACGTCGACGGCCGCACCGCCAAATGGTGCATCGAATGGTACTTCCACCCCGAAGCACTCTCCCGCGTGGAGGCGCTGTGGCGGGCCTGGGAACACCTCAGGCTGGACGGCGCCACCGGCATCAGTGTCTGGTGGCGCGACCATGCAGATCACCACATGAACGTGCTCCTGGACCCCCACGGCCCGTTCCACAAATGCGACATGCAAAAGCATAGGGACCCCGAACATTTGAAACCTCAGCGTGCACCGGCAGGCTGGTTTCCGGACGTCCGCCTGAAGCAGTCTTGAGTTCCATCCCCCTTACGGATGACCCCGCGATATCCGTCGCCTTGCAGGCCGAGGGTTGTAGAACATGTCCGTGAGACCGAATGTCCATTCGGATTTCCAAGGATTCGAGTGTCGCGCAACGTTGCCCTTTACGCGGAACGGATCTCGCGAAGACAGCCAACGTTGTGAGCCGGCCTGCGATTGTTACGAGGGAACACTGAAAGCCAGGGCCTCCCCGTTGCGAGCGTGGAGGCCCCGGCCGCTTGTGGTACTCCGGCCTTCCGCTGGACTAGACGACCCTTCTATGGCGTCGAGTCAAGCCATGAGTGTTTGGAGTTGGCGGAAGATCTGTCTGGCGATGAAGCGCTTGAGGCAGCGGCGGATTTCGC
>NZ_BAAAQB010000005.1:0-54778 GCF_039531445.1 Arthrobacter humicola
CCCGACCCACCCTGAACCTGGAGACCCCAGCCAACCGGCTGAACCAGCTGCTGCACGCAGCCTAAACCCCGGCGTTGCTCCAACCAGTTGACTTTGCCGCTCGAATAGCAGCCATAAGTGATAGAGCAACCCCGGGGCTAGCGCTTCAGCTGGGTCAGTTCCTGCAGAACCTCATCCGAGGTGGTGATGATGCGGGCGTTGGCCTGGAAGCCGCGCTGCGCGACGATGAGGTTGGTGAATTCCTGGGACAGGTCCACGTTGGACATTTCCAGGGATCCGGCGGTCAGGGTGCCCATGCCGGGGTCGCCCGCAGCACCCAGCTGCACGCCGCCGGAGTTGCCGGTGGCCACGTAGGAGGAGCCACCGGCCTTCTCCAGGCCACCGGGGTTGGTGAACTTGGCGAGGGCGATCTTGGCCAGGACCTGCTTGATGCCGTTGCTGAAGGACCCCACCAGGGAGCCGTCGTTGCCCAGCGTGTAGGACTCGAGCTTGCCGACGGCTGCGCCGTTCTGGCCGCTGACGGTCAGGGAGCTCATGGAGGCGTAGCCGGAGACCTTGGAGAGGTCCACCGTGATGCCGGATACGCTCAAGGCCCCGCTGGGGGTGAGCTGGCCGTTCGACTGCTGCGCGAGCTGAATGGTCGACGTCGTTGCCCCGTCTTTTGCGGTGACGTTCCAGCCGCTAGCGCTCTTGGCGAATGTCACTGTCAGGCTGCGCTCGGCGCCGGCCGCGTCGTAGACATTGACGACGCGGTCCAGTGGAGCGTCGGTAACGAGGGCATCGCTGGGCAGGTTCCCGTCCATGGTCACCGTGTCCGTGGCCTTCGCAACCATGGTGTTGGGGTTCAGCGTGATGTCGCCGACGGGAGAACCGGCGTTGATCACGCCGTTGGTGGCGGTCCAGCCCTGGAGGATGCCGCCGTCGGGGCTCACCAGCTGGTTGGCCGCGTCGGGGCTGAACGAGCCGGCGCGGGTGAAGAGCTGCTGGCCGCCCTTGCTGGTCACGAAGAAACCGTCGCCGGAGATCATCATGTCCGTGGCGCGGCCGGTGCTCTGCGAAGAGCCCTGGCTGAAGTTGGTCGTGACTCCGGCCACGCGGACGCCGAGACCGATTTGGGCGGGGTTGCTGCCGCCGGTTCCGGCCTGCGGACCGGAGGCGCCCTGCTGCAGCTGGGACAGGGTGTCCTGGAACTGGGTGGAGGATGCCTTGAAGCCGGCGGTGTTGACGTTGGCAATGTTGTTGCCGGTGACGTCGAGCATGGTCTGGTGGGCGCGAAGGCCGGAGATTCCGGAGTACAGCGAGCGGAGCATGGGAACTGCCTTTCTACGGGTAAAGAACTGGTTAGGATGCGGCCGGAGCAGTAAGCCCGGTGATGGAGTCGAGGGGAACGGTGATGTCGCCGACCTTGACGGCCGGGACCGAGCCCGCATAACTGACGGAGCTGGCGATGCCCGTCCCGGTGGTGCCGTCCGCGAGGGTGTAGCCCACCGACTGGCCGATCAGCTGGGCTGCCGCCGTCCGCATCTGGAGGGAGAAACCCTCCTTGCTGTTGGTGGTCAGTTCAGTCATTTTTTCCATCGTGGAGAGCTGGAGGGTCTGGCTCATCATCTGGTTGGTGTCCATGGGCGCGCTCGGGTTCTGGTTCTTGAGCTGGGCCACGAGCAGGGTCATGAACACGTTGGCATCCATGGACTGAGCGGGTGTCCGGGCAGCAGACGCCGGGGCGGCTGCTCCCGCCGGCGTCACTGGCTGGGATGCGATCGGCTGAATCGTCATATGTCGCGTTCCTTCGTGTCAGACAAGAATGTCGAGGGTGGTCTGGGGGCCGTTCAAAATCCTGGCGGCGCGCACGGCTTGGCCATCAGCCAGCGCGTCCCAGCGGTGACCGGGGCGCTGCTCGGCCAGGTCGTTGCGGCCGCTGGGACCAGAGCCGTTTCCGCCGCCGCCGGACTCCCGTCCGGCTGCGTACTGGGTGCCCGCCCGGTCCTGGGCCGTGCCGTGCTGGCCTCCGTGCTGACCCCCGTTCTGGCCGAGGCCCATGGGACCGCTGTGATCGGACAGGTCAAGGCTGGCCCCGAATCCGGCGTCGGCGAGCTCCTTGCGGAGTTCGGGCAGGATTCCCCGGACCGCCTCACGTCCAGCCTCGCCCGGCGCGAAGAGTTCAATCCGCACACCCGCGGCGTCGATCTGGGCCCGTACCGTCAGCGGACCCAGATCTTCCGGGCTGACCTTGAGCGTCATGATGTGCTCGCCGCGGGGCGCCCCCACCAGGGTGAAGAGCGGTTTGGCCAGCTGAGGCTGAAGGGGTTCCGCGGGCTGGGGCGCCGGCTGCGACGGCGGCTGGGCAGCGGCCTGCGCAGCCGGCTGGGGCATGGTTGTGCCGGCTGTCAGCGACTGAACAGGTACCGCCACTGCGCCAGCCGGACCTCCACTCACCTGATCCGTCAGCGCTTCCGCGGTGCTTGGTGCCTGTGCCTTTGCTTGTGCAGGGTCCGTTAGGGCTCCATGCGGCACCACGGCGGCTGCGGGGGCCACTCTGCTGCCCAGGACATTGCTGGCTGCGGTGCTGCCGGCCGAGGTAATCGCCGATTGTCCGGCGGCTGACGGAGCGACGGCGGTGGCTCTGACGGTCGCTACGGCGGCGGCCTCTCCCCTGCCCGAAAGCGGAGCTCCCGCCATGGCAACAGGAGTGCTGGCCGCCGGGTTGACCGGTGTCGAACTGCCAAGCACCGCACTGCGTCCCGGCCCTGCCTGGGCCGATTCACCTGCCGTGGCCTTCGTTGGCGCCTTCGCTTGAGCAGTGGCCGCCGCGGCCTCGCGCGGCAGCGTGGTTGCCTCGGCCGTGGCGGAAACTGCACCGGCGGGCGAGCCAGCGAGCACCGAGGCGGGACCCGCTGCAGACGCGGCACCTGCCGCGCCGGTGGCGGGCGAGGCCGCTAGCGCACCCACACCGGGCTCCGGTGCAGCCGCCAGGGCAGGAACGGGTGCAGCGGACGCGGCACCGGCTGATCCGCCAATGGCTGCCGTCGGCCCCGAGGACGGTACCGCGCCCGCGATCTGCGCGGCAGCAACGGCAGACGAATCACCGCCCGCGACGGGACGAACGGGGATCGCGCCGGGCATCTGGAGCCGGGCGTCGGGCATTCCGAGGGCGGCGGGTGCGGCTGTACCCTCTGCCGCGGCGGCCGGCACGCCGGCGGGACCCGCTGCCGCGGGCGTAGGGGCGGGTGCGCCTGCTGCCGCGGGGGCGGGGAAAGCCGGTGCCGCAGCGCGGGGGCTACCGTGACCGTCCGAGGCCACGGCCTGGGCTGCTTGTCCGGGCTGCGCTGGCGGTCCCACCGGGGCTGGCTGTCCGGGTTGCGCGAAAGCGGCAAATTGGGCGGGGACCCACTGGGCGGAGGCATACTGCGCCTGCCATGCAAAGCCGGCAACGGCGGGAGAAGCGGCGTCGGACGGCGCGGAACCTGCTGCAGAGGGCGCGGAATCGGCTTCGTCGTCGGCCGCCGTCGTCGGTTTTGCAGCGGCGCCTGCCGCTGAAACACCGGTCAGGTCGCCGTCACGCACGGGCACGTCTGGCGTCCGCTCGCCGACCGCCGTTGAGGCGGCTTCGGGGAAGCCGGCGTTGGCGGGCACCCAGTCGGACGCATTTTCCGTGAGTCGGCCGGATGCCTGATTGGCCGGACGGCCGGCGCCCTGAAGCTCGGGCCGTCCGGGCGTGGCGTTGGACTCGTTGTCAGTAGCGGGCTCGGGGTTGGCGGCGGGCTCTGCCTCGGTGGCGGGGTCCGCGAGGTTACCGTTGCCTGCTGGGCCGATCCCTGCCGAACCCTGGACGTCGGTGAGAACCGAGTCGAAGGACGCAGTGTCCGGGCTGCCGTTGCCGGGCCGCGGGTCTGCTCCCTGACGTGCTGCCCGGGCCGGTGCCGAGGCGGCCAGCGCGGTCGCGAGATCCCCCGATGCCGCGGCCTTCACGATGCCGTCCCGGCAGGAACTATGCGCCGGATGGAAGTCAGGTTGGACTGCTGCTCCCAGGCGTCGCGGATCTGGATGGTCTTGCCGGGTACGGGTGCGTCGATCGCCTTGCCGTTGCCCAGGTAGATGGAAACGTGGTTGCCGCCGAAGCTCACCAGCAGGTCGCCGGGTTTCGCTTCGGCGAGGGAGGCCACCGGGGTGCCTTGGCGCATCTGGTCGCTCACCACGCGGGGAATCTCCACGCCGAGGTCTTTGAACACCCGCTGTGTGAAGCCGGAGCAGTCCATGCCGGTGGCCGGATTGGTGCCCCCCCACACGTAGGGAACACCGATGTACTTCTTGGCCGCCGCCACCACGTCGTTACCCGTCGCCGCCGCGCCCGTGTGCACCGTGCCCGTTGCCTGGGCGCCGGTGAGCCCGGCCACGCCGGTGAACCCGGCCATGCCGGTCCCCGTCGTGCTGCCGAGTCCCAGCGAGCTGCCGAGCCCCAAGCTGTCCGTGAGGGAGGATGCATCCGTGGCGCCGGTCCCGCCCATGGCCGCGGCGAGTGCCTGCGTGAAGGAAGCGGAGTCGCCGGTGCCCGTGGCGGTCGCGAGCGAGGTGGCCGCGGCTGCCTTGACCGCGGCCGCGTTGGTCTCCGCCGTGGCCGCCGGCCGGGACAGTTCCGCGATCATCGCTTGGATGCCCTGCATCCGGCCGATTGCCTCTGTCATGCTCATGGCTTCACCTGCTGTTCGTCGCGGTGCCAGAGCGTCGAGGCGATCTCGTCGAGGGCGGACTGTTCGGCGCGCAGGTCCGCGGAATTGATCTCGGCGTCGTGGCGGGCTTGCAGTTTTTCCAGGCCCACGGAGCGCGTGCGGGCGGCGATGAACTCGGCGCGGGCGGCGGCCTCTTCGGCTTCGGCCAGGTGCGTGAGGTTTTGCAGGTCCGCGAGCATGCTGTGGGAGGAGGACCGGGCGGCGGCCACGGCACGCAAGGAGGCCGAGCTGGAGATGGGGTCATCCGTGGCGGCAAGCTCGCGCTGGGCGGCGGCTTCGCGGACCCGGACGGAACTGGAGCGTGAGCGGGCCCGCGCCAGTCCGGTGGCAGCCTGGTCCTGCTGGAGCTGGCGGAGGCGCAGGAGCCCTGCCAGAGAGAATTCGCGGTTCATGCTGCTGCTCCCAGGATCGAAGTAAGGTAGCCGAGCCGCTGCCAGGACTCGGAGTGCGCCGTGGATTCGTCCATCGGCTGTTGGAGGAACGCGCTGACCTCGTGCTCGTGGTTCAGCGCGGCGTCCACCAGCGGGTTGGTCCCGGCCTGGTAGGCGCCGACGTCGATCAGGTCCTGTGCGCCCTTGCGGGCCGCGAGGACCCGGCGGAGTGTGGCGGCGGCGTCGAGGTTCGGCCGGGCATTGACCTTGCTGGCCACCCGGGACACCGATCCGAGCACGTCCACGGACGGAAAATGCCCTGTGACGGCCAGTTTGCGGTCCAGCACGACGTGACCGTCCAGGATGGACCGGGCCGCGTCGGCGATGGGCTCGTTGTGGTCATCACCGTCCACCAGGACGGTATAGATGCCGGTTACGGAGCCGGTTTCGGCAGTGCCGGCGCGTTCCAGGAGACGGGCCAGGATGGAAAAGGTCGACGGCGGGTAGCCCCGGGTGGCCGGAGGCTCGCCGGCCGAGAGGCCGATCTCGCGCTGGGCCATGGCTACTCGGGTGAGGGAGTCCATCATCAGGACCACGTCCTGGCCCTGGTCGCGGAAGGACTCGGCGATCCGGGTGGCGGTGAAGGCTGCGCGCATCCGCATGAGGGCGGGTTCGTCGGAGGTGGCGACCACTACCACGGAGCGCGCCAGGCCGGCGGCGCCGAGGTCATCCTCGAGGAACTCCCGGACTTCGCGGCCGCGTTCACCGACAAGGGCAATCACCGAGACCTCGGCGTCGGTGCCGCGGGCGATCATCGACAGCAGGGAGGATTTGCCGACGCCGGACCCGGCAAAGAGGCCCATGCGCTGGCCCTTGCCGAGCGTCGTCATGGTGTCCAGGACGCGCACCCCGGTCTGCAGTGCCGTATCGATGCGGGCACGTTTCATGGCGTTCGGCGCCTCGTTGTCAATCGGCACGCGCGGACCGCTGAGCAGCGGACCCTTGCCGTCGATCGGACGTCCGAGCCCGTCAAGGACCCGGCCGAAGAGGCCCCGGCCGGTGGGGACCAGCACGGCGCCGCCCTTGGCACGGACGGGGTCTCCGGCGGCCACACCTGCGAGACGGCCCAGTGGCATGCAGCGGACGGAGCCCTCCAGCGCGGCCACCACTTCGGCGTCGAGGCAGGGGTTCTCCCCCACCGTGACGAGGTCTCCCAGCGCGCAGTCGAGCCCGGAGACTTCAAGGCCCAGCCCAACGACGGAGGTGACGACGCCGACCCTCTGCGGGGCAGCCGCGGCCAGCGCGGCGGCGTAGTCGGCACCCTTCGGGCGCCACTCGGCGATCATGCCTGGCCCCGATAGGCGCCGGCGCCGGGAAGGCCGCCAGCCGGCAGTCCGCCGCCAATAACGCCGGTGCCAGAACCGGCGTCGGCCTGCCCGGACTCCCCCAGCAGGGCCGTGCGGGCACGTTCCAGGGAACTGCGCAGGCCGGCGTCGAACCAGCCCTGCTGGTATTCGACCTTCGCGTCGCCCCGGCCCAAGGAGGGATCCGGGACGAGCGGCAGCCCGGCGGGCAGTTCCTGCCCTTCCCGGGTAAGGACGTCGATGTCTGCAGGGTGCAGCCGGATCGCCAGCACGGTGGCGGTGTCGCTCCCGGAGAGGGCACGTGCCAGGGCGGCGCGCGCGGTCCTGGTGCCTTCGGCGAGTTCGTAGCCGAGGATGGCCTCGGCCAGTTCCAGCGCGGTACGTGCCAGGATCTCTTCGGCGTCTTGCAGGGCCTGCACGTTGCGGTGGGCGAAGTCGTTCCGGGCGACGGCCAGGGCGCGCACGGCACGGTCCAGGTCCTGTTGCCCGGCGGCCAGGGAGGCGGCCTGTTCGGCGGCCATGCGGTCCCGCCAGCGGCGCTGTTCCTTCGCGGCGGCCCGCACGCCGGCGGCGTAGCCTGCGGCGTGGCCCTCGGTGTAGCCGGCCTGTTCGGCGGCCGGCCCGTTCGCCCGCAGCGAGGGAAAGACGACGCGCGCCGGGGCAGGGGCTGCGCCGCTGTCAGTAGACATAGTCTTCTTCGTCCCCGCGCTGGATGGTGACCTGGCCGTCGGCTTCGAGCTCGCGGATGGACCGGACGACGGCGGCACGGGCCTCTTCGATCTGCGAGGCACGCAGCGGGCCAAGGGCAGCGATCTCGGATTCGAGGATTTCGAGGTTGCGCCCGGAGACGTTGGTGGTGATGGTTTCCAGGACCGTCTCGGAGGCGCCCTTCATGGCGATCGCCAGGACAGACGCGTCGAGGCCGCGGAGCACCAGCTGCACGTCGCGGCGTTCCAGTTTCACGATGTCGTCGAACGTCACCATCTGGGCGCGGATCTCCACCGCGAGGTCGGGGTCGAGCAGGTCCAGGCCGTCCAGCACGGATCGTTCCGTACCGGCGTCGGTCCGGTTGATGATCTCCAGCAGCGGCTGGATGCCGCCCACCACTTTTGAGGCCTGCTGGGATACGGCGGCACCGCCGCGGAGTTTGAGGGTATCGGCGACGATCCCGATCGCCTCGGGCGCGCCGGATCCCATGGTGGCGATGCTGAGGGCGACGTCGGCGCGCAGCGAGCCGGGCAGCCCGGACATGACGGCCGAGGCCTTGCGCGGGCTGAGGTGGGCCAGGACCAGGGCGATGGTTTGCGGCAGTTCCCCGTCGATCAAGGCCAAGATCTGCACGGGTTCGATGTCTTCGAGAAACTCGAAGGACTTGCCGGCCATGTTGACCGTGAGGCGGTTGATGAGTCCGGCCGCCTTTTCCGAGCCGAAGGACGCCTCGAGCAGGCCTTCGGCGAGTTCCCGGCCGCCCCGGGCCTGGCGGGAGTTGGTCTGCGCGGCCTGGTGGAAGTCCTTCATGATCTGTTCGGCGACGTCCGGGTCCACTTTGCGGAGCTTGACGATCTCGGCGGCAATCTCCTCCGCCTCCGTGTCAGTGAGCTGGGCCATGACCTTGGCGGCGTTCTCGGGGCTCATCTGCATCAGGACGACGGCGGCGCGCTGGGTGCCGGTCAGGACGGTATCGGCTGGTTTCATGCCGGCTGCCTGTCATCCATGAGGCTGCGCAGGTAGTCGGCGGCCCGCTCCGGGTTGGCGGCGACCATGTTGTCGATCTCCAGCCGGCGTTGCTCGGACTCCAGCTGCTCGGTGGTCGGTCCCGGAAGCGGCGGCAGGGCGGAGATCGGGATCGCCGACGTCGCCGGGGCCGGCGGAAGGGCGGTGACGGGCGCGACCACCGGCACGATCTCCAGATCCAGGCGTTCACCGAGGTCCACGGGCTCGCGCTTCTGGCGGCGCCGCAGGATGATCGTGACCACCAGAGCCAGGATCAGCAGGCCGAGCAGGATGCTGCCGGCCGTGACGAGGGTTCCGAAGAACGCGGCCTGCCTCTCGGCCTCCGCGTTGGCCTGGGCCTCGGCAAGTGCTTTGGCGGCGTCATCGGCGGCCGCGGTGCTGAACGGCACCACCTCAACGGTGACGACGTCGCCGCGCGTGGCATCGACGCCGGCTGCGGAGGTGACGAGGTTCTTCAGCGACACGAGGTTCAGGCCGTTGGCGGCGGCCTGGCTGACCGCTACGGAAATGGTCTGGCGTTTGACGGCTCCCGCCGGGATGACCCGGTCCTCGGTGACCTTGTTGACGGCGTTGTTCTTGGTCTCGGTGGTGGAATCGAAGTTGCCGTTGCCACTGGTGCCGCCGGGAACGGCGATGTTGTCCGGGCCGAGGACGCCCGCGGCCCCTCCCCCGGTTCCCGTGTATTTCTCGGTCTTGGATGATTCGCTCAGCGGCAGGGCGCCGGCGGTGTTGGAGAACGTTTCGCTCGTCTGCTGGGCGGATTCCCCGGTGACGTCGGCGGCGACCGCTACCGTGGAATTCCCGGGACCCACCACTCGGTCCAGGACTGCCTTCACGGCGTCGGACGTACGGTTCTGGTAGTCGCTGGCCTGCTTGGAGGTCGAGCCTGTGGCGCCGCCGCCGACAGTGGAGAGCACATTGCCTTGGGAGTCGACCACCGACACGTTGTCCGGCTTGAGGTTCTCGATCGCGGCGGAGGTCAGGTGGACGATGGCCTGCACTTTGTCGCTGGAGAGCGTGGTCCCCGCGGCGGTTTCGACAAAGACTGAGGCCGTGGTGTCGGGGGTCTTGGACACAAAGACGGTCTTCTCCGGGATCGCGAGCCGGACGGCGGCGGTCTTCACGCCGTCCATGGCTTCGATCGTGCTGGCGAGTTCCCCTTCGAGCGCCCGCTTGTAGGTGACGGACTGCTGGAATTCCGAGGACGTCACCCCCATCTTGTCCAGGAGGGAGTACCCGGTTGCTGCAGCGGTCGGCAGGCCGGCGGAGGCCGCCTTGAGCCGCTCGTCGTAGACCTTGTCCTGCGGGACCAGGATGGTGGCGCCGCCGTCGCTGAGTTCGTACTGAACGTTGTCCTTTTTGAGCTGATCCACGATTCCGCTGGCATCGGTGCTCTTCAGGCCAGAGAACAGCGGGGTCAGGGCCGGGCGGGTGAGCCAGGCGGACAGGGCCACGATACCCACCACCAGCAGGGCAGCACCGATCACGGCGAGGGTGCGCTGGCCGGCGGTGAAGCTCTTCAGGCCCGTGCCGACGCGCTGGAACAACGCGGTTATCTGCGGAGGCATCAGGCCTGCATCCTCATGATCTCGTTGAACGCGTCAACGCCCTTGTTGCGCACCGTGGACATGAGTTCCAGCGTGACCTGGGCGCGGGTGGCGGCGAGCGTGGCGTTGTGGATGTCGTCCAGGTTGCCGGTGACGGCGGAGACAGCCAGCTGGTTCGACGTCGACTGCAGCTGCTGGAGGTTGTCCACCGCACCGGTGAGGGAGGTGGCGAAGGCGGAGCCGTCCGTGCCGGCGACAGGGCTGGCGCCGCCGACGTAATTGGTCGGCAGGACACCCTGGACGGGGGCGATGGGGGCAACAGTCATTAGGAGCGTCCAATCTCAAGGGCGGCCGTGTACGTTTCGCGGGCGCGGTCCACCACCTGCGCGTTGGCCTGGTAGCCACGCTGGGCGATGATGAGCGCGCCCATTTGTTCAGCCATGTCGATGTCCGGGTACTTCACGTTGCCGTTGGCATCAGCCAGCGGGTGGTCCGGCTGGTAAACGATCCGGCCCGCGGCGCTGCCGAGCTGGGTGCTCTTGACGTACACGCCGGAGCCGTCCGACCCTTCGGCGGCCTCGACGTACCGGGCCTGAAAAGCGGGGCCGCTGGTGGCGGAGGCGTTGTTCATGTTGGCGAGGTTGTCCGAGACAGCATCGAGCCACTTGCGGTGGACGGTGAGGGCGGAGCCGGCGATGCCGATCATGTCGAAGGTCATCAGCTGGTCCTCAGGGCGGAGCGTATGGCGGTGAATTCGTTATTGACGGCGCGGGCGGCGAACTGGAAGCGCAGCACGGTGTCGATGTTGGACAGGGTCTCGGTGTCCAGGTTGACGTTGTTGCCGTTCAGCTGGGTGGGTTCCAGGGATTCCGCCGTCGTTGCCTGCACGTGGCCGTCCCCGGACTGCACTGACGCCGCCAGGGCGTCCTCGAAGCTGACGCGCTTCGCGTGGTAATTCGGTGTGTTGACGTTCGCGATGTTGTTCGCGATAGTGCGCTGGCGAAATGCCAACCCGTCCATGGCGCTGGCCAGGGCGGCGGAAGTCACGGATTCGAGCACAGAGTCCTGCCTGGGAAAGGTGAGGGTGGCCAATCCGTGGCCGGTAAACGAGCGATCCGTGCTCTTACAGTGGTTATCGGCACTGGTCAGCGCTGCGTTAGGAGAAAATGCGACTGTTATCCGAAAGATTCGGGCCGAGGAAACTTCAGCCGTTCACGTCGAGGTAGATCGCACTGGACGGGTCTCCGACGCCCGGTACTGAGGACACCGCCTGGAGCTGCCGGGCCATGTCCTGCCGGGCCTCCTCCAGCCTGAGGGCAACGCGTTCCTGGGCCGCGGCCAGGGCGACGGCGCGGCGCCGTGCTGCGGCCGGCAGCGGCCCGGGCACCGACGGCGGGGACCAGCGTCTTTCCGCCCGGGGCTCCGCCACGGATCCTGCTGCTATGGCGAGCGGGCCCAGCGGATCCTTCAGGGTGCGCTCGGCAGCCTGGACCGCCATTTCAAGCACGTCCAAGACAGCCATCCAAGCGGCCAAGCCGGCGTCGACGGGCATGGCCTCCGCAGGAAGTGATGCGGCGTTGGTGGATCCGGCTTCCCCAAGGCCGGACTCCGTGTCGGTCTGGTTAGCCAAAACCGAGGCTCCCGCCACCTGTGCCCGGCTGGGCGTTCCAGGTCCCGGTGCCGGCAAAGGCGGGTGCAGCCGCTGCGGAGGGGACTGCCGGTGGCGCCGGAACGGACGCGGCGGCTTCATGCCAGGCCTGGCGCAGGGGTTCCAGGAGGTCAATTGCCTCCCGTGTGAGGGCCGGGTCGCGCTGGATGTTGGCGTTAACCAGCGCGGTGAAGGCGTAATTGTAGATGCCGAGGAGTCCGTCGGCACCGTCCCAGGCGTCGACCTTCAAGGACGAGGTCAATTCAGCAATGATGGCCTGTGCATGCAGGAGGTTTTCCGCGGCGACCGGCCAATTGGCGCCCTGCTGGGCCGTCTCGGCCCGTCCAAGATCCAGCAGAAGGCGGTCGTAGAGCATGGTCAGGAGGCGTGCGGGAGGAGCGGAGAGCACAGAATCCGCCAGGTACTGGTTCCGTTGGGCTGCGCTTCCAAAGCTTGTGGTGGTCATGCTGGTGTGCTTCCTGTGGAGGGACCGAAGATCTGCGAGGAGAGCCAGGCAGACTGGGACTTAATTTCACTGAGTGACACTTCGAGCGCGGCCTGCGAACGCTGCAGAACGGACTTTCGGGCGACGAGCCCGCTGTCCCAGCCGGCAGGAAGGTCCGCCGAAGCACCGGCCTGCTCGCCGAATTTTACGTGGGCGCTCTTCCCGTTCAAGTCGGCGACGATCGTTGCAGCCGCACCGGATTTGGACGCCGCAAATTCCAGCCGGTACTGGCCGCCGCCGGCAGGCACCTTACTGGCCGTAACGCCGGCATTTGCGCCGTTGACCGCGGCGGCAACATCGTCAATGGAGCTGGTGGCTGGCGTGACCGTGACGATGTTGCCCTCGCTCTTGATGGTGATGGTGGTGAAAGGCCACACGAAAACCTTCTGCGAGGAGGACACATGGGACATAGCGGCCTGCCTTCCGGGTAGGAACAACACGGCCGATTTCGTGGCCGTGCTTCGGGTAATCCCTGCTTACCTTCTGCTCTCGGCATGCGAGGGGTCATGCGTTAGCAAAAAATGCCGGGCTATCTCCGGCGGGTTCCCGTGAGACGCGGTCACATCCACACGGGAGGTCATGTCAGCCCCGGACGTCAATGAGCAGTGCGTGGCCTGCTCCGGACGATGCCGGGACTAAATTGAGAGCCTCCAGGTGCGCTGCGGCGACCTGCCTGGTCTTCGTGAGGATAGCAATGCTTTCCTCTTGAGCATTCAGGACCCGGCGCGCTCGGTCTTCCAGCTCGGCCGGGATGGGGCCCGGTAAAACGGGAGGTGCCCACGGTTCGGGTTCCACCCCTGAAAAGGCCACCCCAATGTCAGCCTCGAGCCGGTCCAGGATCGCGGTCCAAACTGCCCTGGTATCGACGCTCCCCGGGGTGCTATCGAGCGGGCGGCCGGGGCCCCAGCGATGGACAGCGCTGCTGGACATTGGCTAGTTTCCGCTCGAGCTCGAGGATGACGTGGAGAGCCCGGCAAGCTGGCCTGTAAGCCAGGATGACTGCGCCTTCAGCCCACCCAGCAGAACTTCCATATTGGTGAACTGGGCCTGAAGGGTCGCCCGGCGGTTCGCTAGCCGCGTATCCCAGTTGGAGATCTGGTCGTTCAGGTCTGCGACCTCGGATTGTTGACCCTTGATGAGGGACGTCACGGAACCCTGGACCGGGTCTGTGGCGTTGTTCGTCGAGGTGGCGACGCGGGAGGCAATTGTCTGGAGCGCGGCACTGGTCCCGGCCGGGTCGCTCGCCATCGCCGCCGCCAGCTTGTCCTTATCGAAGGTGAAGTTCCCATCGCGGGTGATCACGATCCCGTACTCGGACGGGGACTTGCCGTTGACCGGGGCCGCCATTGCGGTGAGCAGGGCATCGCCGACGGCGCGGACGCTGGAGTTGCCGGTGAAGATTCCGCCTTTGGCGGCCGAGGTTCCGTCCGCCGTTGTGGTGGTGGTGACGGAGCTGTTGTCGGAGATGAAGCCGAGTGCATCATTGACAGCTTTGACGAGATCCGATGCCTTCTGGGATATCGCCGCGGTGTCGCTGGCGACGGTCACGGTTACCGGTGCGGCGCTGACAGCCGTCGCAGTGACCGAGACGCCGGGGAGCAGGTTGGTGAAAGTGTTCGTTGCCGAGGTGATTTTCTGCTCGGCGGCGGTGCCTGCGTACAGGACGGCTTCGGCGTCCTGGGCGGTCCTCACGACGGCGGCGGCAGGATCGGACATCAGGTCCGTGGCGGTGCCGGCAGTGACGTCCGCGGCGCTGCCCTGGTAGATCTGAAACGCGCCAGCTGCGCCGGATGCGGTCGCGGTGAGCTGGAGGCGGTAGGTGCCGTTGCCGGCCGGGACTTTCACCGCGGCGGCGCCTCCGGAAGCGGCGTTAATGGCGGTGACGACGTCGTCGAGCGACGTGGAGGCCGGGGCGATCTCGGTCTGCTTGCCTATGGCATCGACGATTGTCAGCTTCGCGGGCGCTCCCCCGGCATCGACGGGCCACGATGCCATCGCTGCGGTGACATCGACCTGGGTCTGCGCGAGCTTGGTGACCGTGACATCGAGGGACCCGGCCGCCGCAGAGGTGTTCGCGGTGGCGGTGAGGGACGGCGCCGAGGTGCTCGCGGTGAACAGATTCAGTGCGTTGACGGTGGCATCTCCGGAGGCGGTGCTGTTGAGGAGCGTCAGACGGGTGTTGAGGCCCTGCAGCGATGTGATCATCGACTGGTCGGAGGCCAGCTTCGTCTTCAGTTGCGTCTGCGGCAGTGCCTCGACGGCCATGAGGGAGTTAATCATGGACGTTGTGTCCAGGCCGCTGGACAGTCCGTCGATTGCTGTTCCCACGGGGGTTCCTTCCGGAAAAGTTTGGGGCCGTGACCGGCGGCGTAGGTCAGACGCCAGTGGCGGTCAGGCGGGATGGGCCCGACCTAACCGCCACAGGCGACCATGGAATCCGTTGTTACGGTTCCGCTATTGACTAGCGCAGGAGCGACAGAACGCCCTGGCCGGACTGGTTGGCCTGAGCCAGCATTGCGGTACCGGCCTGGGACATGATGTTGGCCTTGGTGAACTTGACCATTTCCTGTGCCATGTCGGTGTCGGTGATGCGGGACGCAGCAGCCGACAGGTTCTCGCCGGAGACCTGGAGGGTCTTGGTGGCGTGTTCCAGGCGGTTCTGGGTTGCACCCAGGTCTGCGCGCTGAGCGGAGACAGCAGCGATGGCGGTGTCGATGGTGCCGATCGTGGTCTGGGCGTTGGCCGCAGTGTCGACCAGGAAGCCTGCAGAAGCGGCAGCGCCAGCCAGCGTGCCAACGGCGGTGGGAACGTCACCGAGGGTGATGTCGATCTTGTCGTTGGCGGTGCCGCCGGTGCCGACCTGGATGCTCAAGGTAGCGCCGCTGTTGCCAGCAGCACCCTGGAGCAGGTCGATGCCGTTGAAGTTCGTGGACTTGGTGAGGCGGTCCAGTTCCTTGCCCAGCGAGTCGCCTTCACCCTTGATGGCGTTGCGGGCAGCCACGTTGTTGGTGTCGTTAGCGCCCTGGACAGCGAGGTCACGCATGCGCTGCAGGATCGAGTGGACTTCGGTCAGGGCGCCTTCGGTGGTCTGGATGACGCTGATGCCATCCTGGGCGTTGCGTGAAGCCTGCGCCGAGCCGGTGACCTGGGACTTCAGGCCTTCAGAGATGGACAGGCCGGCAGCGTCGTCAGCAGCACGGTTGATGCGCAGGCCGCTGGAGAGCTTCTCCATCGACTTGGACACAACGTCCTGGGTGTTGTTGAGGTTGCGGTAGGCGTTGTTCGCCATCGTGTTGGTGTTAATCATCATGCCCATGGTGTTTCCTCCGTGAGTGGGACTGTAAGCGACGGCCCATCCGTGGGCCTTCAGGAGTAGTTATCGCCCGGCGGATAACTCAGGTAAGGGGAATCGGCGAAAAAGTTTTCCCAGTTCACGCGCTCTTGTCCGCGCTCCTGCCCGATTGCCAAGAACGCCCTTGTTATCCGCCGCATTGCTGCTAACGCATCCCGCAGCCCTGCCGATAGTTTCTACGAACCCTGCTGGTGGCTGAATCGTCCGCACGATCAATCGGCCTCCCCGGCACCACCGCACCTGTCGCCCGCTACATTCACACATGAGGGAGCCGTCCCGAACATGGCCATCCACGAACTTTCAGCCCTGCTGTGGCGGGAGCGTGAACTCCTGGACGTTCTCACTTTCAAGCTGGAGGAAGAGCAACTGCTCCTCACCTCAGGCAAATCCCGCTGGCTGGCTCACGGCACCAAAGAAGTCGAGCAGGTCCTCGAACACCTCTCCAAGGCGAGCCTGGCGCGCACCATCGAGGCCGCCGTCGTGGCCGAAACCTGGGGTTTGCCGTCGGACGCGTCCCTCGGCGAGCTGGCTGCCGCGGCCCCGGAGGGTGCCTGGTCCGAAGTTCTGACCGCCCACCTGGCCGCACTGACCCGCCAGACGGCCCTCATCAAGGAACTGCGCGACTCCAACGAGCAGTACCTGCGCACCGCAGTCCGCTCCACCCAGGAGTCCCTGGCCGATCTCCGGCCCGCCGCGGCCGCCGGCACTTACGACTCCCATGGCAAGACCGGGGAAACCGCCGGCTCCCGCCTCTTCGACAAGCAATTCTAAGGAAGCGACCATGAGCACCTTTGGCGCCCTGAATACCGCCTACCGGGGGCTGACCGCCGCCCAGCAGGGCCTGAACGTCGCCGGCCAGAACATCGCCAACGCGGCCACCGAGGGCTACACCCGGCAGCGCGTGCAGCAGTCCTCGATTGCTGCCCCGGCCCCGGGTCTTTTCGGCTCAGGCCGCCCGGAGTCCGGCAACGGTGTTTCCGTGGACGGCATCGCCCGGCTCGGCAGCAGCTTCCTGGATGCCGGCGTCCGCTCGGCGGGAGCCCAGGCCGGCTTCGCCAGCGTCCGGTCCTCCGTGCTCCAGGGCATCGAGGGAATCCTGCAGGAACCCGGCGACAACGGGATCTCCGCATCCCTGCAGACGTTCTGGTCCGCCTGGCAGGGCGCGGCCAACCAGCCCGGGGAAACCGCTCCGGCGGGGCAGCTCCTGCAGGCCGGCAATGAGCTCACCGCCAAGATCTCGTCCGGTTACCAGTCGCTCACCGCGCAATGGAGCAGCGTTCGCGGGCAGGCCCAGGACAACGTCGACGCCGTCAATGCGGCGGCCGCTCAAGTGGCCGCTTACAACGCCACCATTCGTTCCACCACCGCAGCGGGCGGTTCGGCCAACGAACTCATCGACGCGCGGGCCAAGCTCACCGAAACGATCTCCCGGCTGACCGGCGGGACCGTGCGCGAACAGGCAGACGGCACGGTGGACATCCATGTCGGCGGCAATGCCCTTGTCATGGGAACGTCCGTCAGGGCTCTGGCCCTCTCGGGCACCCAGTCCGGGGATTCGCTTGGGTCTTCGGTCCAGCTTGAATGGGCCGACCGGCCTGGCCAGGCTGTACCGGTCACCGACGGCGAAATCGCCGGCGCGCTGTCCGTCCTGGCGCCGGCAAACAGCAACGGCACCGGCGGCGCTATCGCCGAGGCGGCGGCGTCGTACAACACGTTTGCCGGAAATTTGCGGGACGCCGTCAACGCTCTTCACAACGGCGCCCAGACTTCCACCGGGGCCGTGGCCGGCGACTTCTTCAGCCCCGCCTCGGGCATGCCGGCGGCGTTGAGTCTCGCCGTGCTGCCCCAGGACGTCAGCGCTATTGGCATTGGCGCCGGCGCAGGGAAGCTGGACAACAGTGTGGCGGACAAGATCTCCCAGCTCGGCACGGGGCCCGGGTCACCGGACAGCCTCTGGGCCGGCGTCGTGACGGGAATCGGCGTCCAGTCGCGGGGCGCCCAGCAGCATGAGTCGCTGACCACCGCCTCGGAGTCGTCCGCCCTCGCCAACCGCGCGTCGTCCGCGTCCGTCAGCCTGGACGAGGAAAACGTCAGCCTGCTCACCAACCAGCACGCCTACCAGGCCGCCGCCCGGGTCATGACAGCCGTGGACGAGGCCCTGGATGTTTTGATCAATCACACCGGACTGGTAGGAAGGTAGCCATGCTGAACCGGGTAACAAGCCTGACCATGACCTCTGCCGCCCAACGCAACCTCCAGGCACAGCAGTCCAAGCTCGCCGAGCTGCAGGACAAGGCCGGCACGCTAAACAAGCTCTCCCGGCCCTCGGACGATCCCGCAGCCACGGCCCAGGCCCTCCAGACCCGCTCCCGGATCGCCGCCGCCGCCCAGTACGGCCGGAATATCGACGACGGCGACAGCTGGCTCACGGCAGCCGACTCAGCCCTGTCGCAGGCCACCAACGTGGTCCACAAAATGCAGGACCTCACCGTCCAGGCCGGCAACGGCACGCTCAACCAGACGGGCAGGGACGCGATCGCCCTCGAGCTGGAAGGCCTGAACAAGGACCTGCTGTCGATCGCCAACAGCAGGCACCTGGGCCGCAACATCTTTGCCGGAAGCTCGGACGCCGCCAGCGCGTTCACGCCCGGCAACCCGCCCACGTTCAACGGCGTTGCCAACAGCTCCGTGGAGCGCCGCATCAGCGATACCCAGACCGTCCGGGTGGATGCCGACGGCGCGGCCATCTTCGGCGACGGCACCTCCTCGATCTTCCAGACCGTCAGCGGGATCGTCGACGGGCTGCGGAACAACACGGACGTGACCGCGCTGGCGGCCCAGCTCACGACCGGTGTTCAGAACATCGTCAACGGGCGTGCGGAGGTCGGAACACGCCAAGCCCAGCTGGACCGCGCCAGCAGCGTCAACACAGATTTGGAGGCCACCTTGGATGCACAGAAGACGGGCATTGAGAAAGCAGATCTTGGCAGTGTCATCATGGACCTGAAACTTCAGGAGACTAACTATCAGGTGGCTCTCGCCGCGACGGCCCGGGTCCTGCAGCCCACCCTGATGGACTTCCTGCGGTGAGCACCCCCGTCATGGACACCCCCGTCGCCAGCCTGCCCGTCACATTCACCGCGCCCATGCCGGGCTTTGAGGATCTGCACGACTTCTCGCTTCGGAGCGTCCAGGGCGCGACAGGGCTGTTCGCGCTGGAGGCCGCTTCCACCCCGGTGCGGCTGTTCCTGGCCGATGCCGCCGTGTTCGCGCCGAGCTACGCTCCGCCGATCCCGGCAGCCTCCCTGGAGGCTCTCGGGCTCGACGAGCGGGAGGCACTCCAGGTGCTGATCGTGGTCAACCATGCCCCCGGTTCCACGACGGTCAACCTCATGGCTCCGATCATTCTCAACCGCGGCACGGGACGCTGCACGCAGCTCGTGCTGGACGGTCGGGACTACCCGCTCCGGGCCGAAATCGACTCCCTGTAGTCAGCCGCTGGCGAGCCTGCCACTCAGAGCGGCCCGTCGCCGTCGGACTTACCAGAAATGCGCGACGTCCACCACGAGCCGTGAGCCGGAGCCCGGGCCGGGCAGGGTAAGGACCCGGAACGGCAGCCGCGCGCGGACCCCCAGCCCGAGGCTGCTGTAGCCCTCGAAGCTGCCCGCCCACGCCACCTGCCGGAACGTCTGGTACCCGGCCACGTTGGAGAGTTCATTCTTGTTGGCCGGGTTGTAGGTGGGGTTGCCGGCGTCGTCATAGGCCGGCGCGTTGACCGTGAGCTGAATGAAAGCCTGACCCCGCAGCGGAACCGGCAGCCCGGACCCATCCTGCACCACCTGGGGAACGTAGCGCACGGTGTAGCCAGCCACGGGGCCGTTGAGGTCAATGACCAGCCGGTCAAAACAGTAATGCTGTCCGGTCCGGACGTTGACCACCTTGGCCTGGCTCATGGCCGGATCCGTCTTGAGCAGTGAACCCCATACCAGGCCGCAGTAGGGGTCCGCGGCGGCCGGGGATGGCGACAGCACCCCGAGGCCCACAGCCATCAGCACTGCCCCAAACAACGCTTGGATCTTCTTCAACCGGGTCTTCTTGACCTGAGTCTTTTTCAAAGCCTTCAAAGCCGCCACCCCCTGAAACTGGCTGAACAGCCAGCACGATCAGACCCTCTCAGCGTAGGCGGGCCCGAACCGGCGGGCGAGGCCCTCGACCGTTTCGGCGCCCAACTGTTAAGGTGACGCGTTGCTGATCACGGACTGATGTCACCAGCGAAGGCCATGGCCTCATCGCAGGCCGAGCGGCGGTCCGTGCCGGGAACGGCGAAGCGCCGGCACCCTTGCGGGTCCGGCGCCTCAAGTTGCTTCACTGTGCTATCAGTCTTGGGCCATCAGTGTTGGGCCATCAGTGTTGTGTCAGCCGCTGCGGGGAGCAGCCAGACTGCCAGCTGGTTCCTTAGCCTTCGCAGTCGCGGCAGTACTTCATGCCGTTCTTTTCGCGGGCCACCTGGGACCGGTGACGGACGAGGAAGCACGAGGAGCACGTGAATTCATCGGACTGCTCGGGAACAACAATGACGGTCAGCTCTTCGCCGGACAGATCCGCCCCCGGAAGATCGATGCCTTCCGCGGTGTCGTTCTCGTCGACGTCGATCACAGCGGTCTGGGCGCCACCACCGCGGGACGCCTGGAGGGCCTCCAGTGATTCAGCGGGAGACTCTTCTTCTGTCTTGCGTGGGGCGTCGTAATCGGTAGCCATATCGGGGTTCACTTTCGTTGCTGCGCAGCGCCATTTCAGGCACCTCAGTGAAGCAGTTTAGGACATTATGCATGGAGTTGAAGAAAAGTGTGGCCAATCAGACACTATGAGTCATTGGCGGCACCGGAAGCGACGGGGCATAGCCCCTAAACGGCGCCCTAAGGGGCGCCCTGAACAGCGCCCTGAACACGGCGCCAACAGCGCCGGACGCTCGCTTCCAGACGCCGTTCCGGACATCCTTCCGGCGGTTGTTCCGACGGGCATTTCAGGCGACCGGCCAGACCACAAGGGTCTGCCATTTTGCCGGGTCCGGTTCGGCGCCCGGATCGCTAAGGTAGTACTCCCACATTGCCTCGCCCGGACTCACTCCGTCTTCCCGCATCCGCTCCATGATCGCCCCGTAGGTGTGCTGCAGCGATTCATAGGAACCAATGTGCAGTGCCTCGTATGCCTGGCCGGCGGGGAGAGTCCCGGCCGTGACCGTAGTGGCCTCACCGCCGGCGTTCGTGAAGGGCGCGGCGAGCGGGAACCCCGCCTCGACGTCGACGACGTCGGTCGGCATCCCCCGATAGAGCGCGAACGGGGGTCCGGCCAGCTGGACATGCTGCGCCTGGACCGCGCCCGTGACGGCGCCGAAGGCACGGCCAAAGAAGTCACGGAGCGCGTTCATCGGGACGGTCTCGCGTACTACCGCCGTCGGCTGCTCCTTGAGTTGGGCGGTCTTGATGTCCGGAGCCGGCCCCAGGTTCATTTCAGTCATACGCCCAGAGTCTGCTGTGTCCATTCCATGGTCTAGGGCCTTACGGCCCGCGCCGCGGGGAGGGCTCGCCCGTGGCGGGCCGGCCCCGAGGGCCGGCCGCAGGCGCAGGTCTCGGCCCCGCCGCAGGTACACGTCCCGGCGCTACCCTGCCGCAGGCGCAGGCCAGCGCCGAATAAATAAATGAACTTTATTCATATTAGGTCTTGCCTCGCGCCGGGATCGCCCCAATACTAAATGAACACAGTTCATTTATGTGATGCCCGTCTCACTGGAGTAGCCATGATCGACATCTTCGACGCATGCCATCTCTTCGCCCGCGGCGGTGGCATCCACGGCATCACCCGACAGCAACCATCCGTTTCCCAGAAAACAGGTCACCAATGAGTCAAACTATCGGCCGCGAAGACGGCATCACCACCGCGCACGACGTCGTCGATCCGGCCGGTTCCAAGCACGGCATCACCGGCAAGGGACTCAAGGGCGGCCAGCTGGGCCTGCTCGCCGTCGTCGTCCTGGGCATTTCCTCCGTGGCACCGGCCTACAGCCTCACCAGTTCACTGGGTCCGGCGGTCGGCGCCGTCGGCCTGCAGCTGCCGGCGATCTTCATCGTCGCGTTCATCCCCATGATCCTGGTGGCGTTCGCCTACCGCGAGCTCAATGCCGATTCCCCGGACAGCGGCACCACCTTCACGTGGGCCACGAAGGCGTTCGGGCCGTTCGTCGGCTGGATGGGAGGCTGGGGGCTGCTGGCTGCCAACATCATCGTCCTGTCCAACCTCGCCGGCGTCGCGGTGGACTTCTTCTATCTCTTCTTGGCTCAGATGTTCAACAACCCCGACCTCGCGGACCTGACCTCCAACACGGCCGTGAACATCATTACGTGCCTCGTGTTTGTCGCACTCGCCGTCTGGGTCAGCTACCGCGGCCTGCACGCCACAAAGCTCGTGCAGTACACCATGGTCGGATTCCAGGTGCTGGTCCTGGGCATCTTCGTCGTCATGGCACTCACCCACGCCGCCTCGGGTGACGCGGGCACCTCCATCGCCTTCAGCTGGGACTGGTTCAACCCGCTGAAGATCGGCAGCTTCGAGCAGTTCACCGCCGGCATGTCCCTGGCCGTCTTCGTCTACTGGGGCTGGGACGTCTGCCTCACCGTGAACGAGGAAACCAAGGGCGGCAAGGGCACCGCCGGCCGGGCAGGAACCACGACGGCGGTCGCCGTCCTGGCCCTCTACCTCGTCGCGATCGTGGCCACCATGATGGTAGCCGGCACCGGAACCGACGGCATCGGCCTCAACAACCCGGACAACCAGTCGAACATCTTTGCAGCACTGGCTTCCCCCGTCATGGGCCCGCTGGCCATCCTGATGTCCCTGGCCGTGCTCTCCGGCACCGCATCGTCCCTGCAGTCCACCATGGCCTCCCCCGCCCGCAGCCTGCTCGCGATGGGCCACTACGGCGCGCTCCCGCCGCGCTTCGCGACGGTCAGCAAGCGCTTCGGATCCCCCGGCTACGCCACGATCCTGGCCGGCGTGATCTCCGGCGGCTTCTACGCCGTCATGAAGGTGGTCAGCGAGAACGTGCTGAACGACACCATCATGGCCCTGGGCCTGATGATCTGCTTCTACTACGGCCTCACCGCATTCGCCTGCACGTGGTACTTCCGGCACAGCCTGTTCTCCAGCGTCCGCAACTTCTTCATGCGGCTCCTGTTCCCGGTGGTGGGCGGCCTGGTTCTCACCGTGGTCTTCTTCCAGACCGCTGTGGACAGCTGGTCGCCGGAATTCGGTAGCGGCTCGGAGGTCTTCGGCGTGGGCCTGGTGTTCATCCTGGGGATCGGCATCCTCGCCCTCGGCGTCGTGGTCATGCTCCTCGCCTCGAAAAAGCATCCGGGCTTCTTCCGCGGCGAAACCATCCGGAAGGACACCCCCGCCCTGGTGGTTCCGGAGTAACCTCCGGATTTCCAAACCCGTACGGCCCTGCTCCCCGGACTCCGGGAGCAGGGCCGTACGTTTTTGTGCCTGCGGTGCCCTGCACCGCGTGCGCCGACCCGCCGTGTTCGCCCCGGTACCGCGACCAGCCGACGGCGGCCAGGCCCACCACGGCGCCGGCCAGAATGCACGTATTCCCGGTGCCGTCGATTTCGAAGGCATTGGTGACCGTTCCGAGGTAGAAGGTCTGCTCCAGACCCAAACAGAGCAGGACGAGGCCCGCGAGCGCGGCGACGGCCCAGGCGGTCCGGGCCGTAATGGATGAAACTTTCATGAGCCCACCGTCTGTCTTCGGTGAACTGAAACGTTACCGACGGGCTGTACCGCCATCGAGCGGCAGGGTGAAGGACCCGTACGTTACTGCCTGGGATTTGGCCGTATTCCGCACGTAGCCGTACGTGTCCCTATCCGGATCATAAGCCGGAACGCTTCCGTCTGGGTGAATGCCAGCTCCCCTGTTGGGCTCATGGCGTCGGTCAGTTGTCTCACAAGAATGGGCGAATCCGACGTCGGCTACCCCAAGCGGGCGGCCGGGCCCCAGGCCGGCACCTCCGCGGCAGGCTTGAGCGTTCCCCCGAAGGCGATTCAGACTGTTCTTTCATGGCTGCGCGGCAGCCGGGACGGACCGGCCAAAGCCCCGGGCCACGTCATGCCGTGTGCCCGGGGAGCCGTGGGTTAGCTGGCGATTCGCGCCGCGCTGGTCCGGGAGACGGTCGTGTAACCGAACCGGGAGCCCGTGACGCGGACGGTGAGCTTGGTGCCCTTGTCGGCGGTCCGGACCTTGTAAGTCGACTCCGTGGCGCCCGAGATCGGGACACCGTTGCGCAGCCAGCGGTACTTGAACGCCGTGCCCCAGGTCCAGGTGCCCCGCTTCACGGTCAGGACGTTCCCGGCCTTGACGGTGCCTTCAATCGCCGGGGTGGCCGACGTCAGGGGCAGACCCGCCACCCTCGCCGAAGCGTTGATCGTCTGGTACATGCCGCCCGTTGCAGTCGGGTTCACGTAGGCCGAGAGCTTCGTGCCGGCGTCGGCCTTCGTCAGAACGTAACTCCAGCCGTACGCTCCGGCGATCTGGACGCCGTCGCGCAGCCACATTACGTCCGAAGTGATCCCTGCCCGGTCATACCAGGGGTCGGGAGTCAAGGTCACCTTCGACCCGACGGCCAGGGTCCCGCTAATGGCCCGCGTCGACTCACGCGCGGTCACGGGCTTGGGTGCGGTGACTTCTACCCAGGCTGTGGTGTAACCAGGGGCTGAGGCGGTCACAAGAACGGTCAGGGTCTTGCCAATTTGGGGCTGGTCCGGGGTGAAAGCCGCTCCGCTGACCGGTTTCTCCTGGCCCGGGACCACCCAGTCGTAGGTGACGTTCAGTTTATCGGCCGCTACGGACCAGGTGCCGGCCGACACTTTCATCACAGCGCCGGTCACGGCGGTCCCGGTCACGACCGGCTTGGTGACGTTCGTCAGTTGCTTCAGCTCCACCCCCGCGGCCGCCGGCACAACCACCCGGTTGGAGTAGGGATGGGTGCCGTCGAATCCAAGTTCGTCGGTTCTCAGAACCAGGGTGTGACCCTGGTCCTGGGCCGTGATCTTGTAGGTCAGCGCGGTGGCTCCGGCAATCGCGACGCCGTCGCGCAGCCATCTGTAGTGATGTTCGAACGGTTTGAAAGACCAGGGAACATCATCGGCGCCGGTGAGGACGTCCCCCAGGCCGGTGCCGCCGGTGACCACGGTGGCAGGAGTGGGGTTGTAGTTAGAGACGTTTCCCGCTTTGGAGGTCCCGGTGGCCGGATTGAACCCGGGAGCGTGGCCGGTGACACGGACGCTGAGCAGCCCCGTCGGACCCCATCCCGTCGCGTCGAACATGCGTGCGGTGGCACCTGGGATCGGCTTCCCGTCGCGGAGCCACTGGTACTGGCGGTGGACGTCCGGAGCGCCCTTAAAAATTCCCCCACCGTACACGAGCACGCCGGGCATATCCGGGTTGTCGCTCGGTGTACCGAAGTAAACGTTCTCCGCAACGAGAGACGGGACGGCGCCGCCGGCGTTCGTGACGAGGGCGGTTTGAGCGGACTGCAGGGTCGTCTTTGCATAGCCCGGGGCTGTTGCCGTGGTCTCGACCCGGATGCCCTTGCCGAGGTCCGCCGTGGTGAGCAGGTAGGTAGCGCCGGTGGCGCCCGGGACCGGCACATCGTCGCGCAGCCACTGGTGCGTGAGCATCGCGTCCGTGGGGTCCCAGCTCCCGTCAACGACGGTCAGGGTGCTACCCACCTGGAGGGCACCGCCGATGCCGGGAGTTCCGTCTTTGCCGGGCGCCACGGCGCCACTGACCTGCACCGGGTAAGGATGCCCGTCCGGTGCCGTGCAGAATCTGACGGAGTCGACGACCGGGCCACAGGGATCGGCGGGTGCCGGCGGAATGGCATGCATCAACTCATCGGCCTGCGCCGGAACGGCGAGGCCCGCAAGCGAGAGTGCGGCGAGTGCCCCGGCGATACCGAGACGGATGGTCTTGTTTTTCAATTGTTCCCCCAAGTCTTCGGGCCGGTCCCCCCGGGCCCATGATGATAGTAGCGCCCGGTACCGGTTTGCGACTACGTCGTTGCAGGTCAGGGTGCAGGAATCACAGTGAAGCCTCACCTGGTCACCAACGAGGGCAACGGTGCCCGGGGCGACGCCAGGACCCTTTGCCTCGTACCAGGCGAGGACTGCGATCAGCGGGCGAAGTACGCTCCGCTGGTCTGGGTGACGGTCGTATAGCCGAGCCGTGAGCCTGTGACACGGACGGCGATCCTTTTATCCCTGTCGGCCGTCCGGACCTTGTAGGTCGACTCCGTTGCAGCGTAGATCGGGACGCCGTTGCGCAGCCAGCGGTACTTGAAGGCAGTGCCCCAGGTCCAGGTGCCGGGCTTCGCGGTCACCACTGTTCCGGTCTTGACGGTTCCGGCGATCGTCGGCGTGGCCGAACGCAACGCCGCAGCAGCCACCTTCGCCGTAGCATCGGTCGTCTGGGTCTTCAGGATCCTGCCGCCCATCGTGGACGTGACCT
Organism: Arthrobacter humicola; assembly: GCF_039531445.1. Classification (NCBI taxonomy): domain Bacteria; kingdom Bacillati; phylum Actinomycetota; class Actinomycetes; order Micrococcales; family Micrococcaceae; genus Arthrobacter; species Arthrobacter humicola. The sequence continues at coordinate 25,807 of NZ_BAAAQB010000005.1, forward strand.
TGACAGAGATTTTGTTGCCGAAGTCGCCGCCCACCAGGGTATAGTCCCGGCCGGTCGCCCCGGCGATCGGGGTGCCGTCACGCAGCCACTGGCGGGTCTCGGTCAGCCCTAAGGTGTAACCGGACCAGGTGCCGGTGGAGACGGTGAGCTTCTCTCTCACCGTCGCGTTGCCCTGGATGGCCGGGGCTTTGGCCTGGGTCGGGTCCGGCGCGGTCACGGGCTTGGGCGCGGTGACCTTTGCCCAGGCGGTGGTGTATCCGGGAGCGGTGGCGGTCGCTATGAGCGTGACCGTCGTCCCAAGCTGGGTCATGTTGGGGGTAAACGTCGGGCCTGTGGCCGATACCTTCCCGTCCGGGGACTGCCAGTAGTAGATGACGGTCAGATTTTCGGCAGGTTCGGACCACGTGCCGGCCGTCGCGGTCATCGCCGTGCCAATCACGGCGTCACCGGTCAGGACAGGCTTGGTGACGTTCGTCAGCGGCTTCAGCTCAACCTTCGGGGGCTCCGGGGGTGCCGGGATGACCGCGCCCCCGGCCGGCGGGACGGTCACTGCGTTGGAGCTGGCCTCGGGCCCGCCAGACGTGGTCACCATCTCCAGCGTGTGGCCTTGGTCCTCGGCGGTGATCGTATAGGTCAGTTCGTTGGCGTCGGGAATTCGTATGCCGTCGCGCATCCACTGGAAGCGGTGCTCATTCCAATCGCTGGTGTTCCGGTCTGTGTGGTCAAACCAGGGAAGGTCGACAGCGGTGAGGACGTCCCCCGCCTCGGTGCCGCCGGTGACCACAGCGCCGGGCGTCTCCGGGGTAAAGGTTCCGCGGCTAGCTGCGGAGGTCACGGAGACCGGATCGAGGCCGGCGGCGTAGCCGGTGACCCGGAGGCTGAGCAGCCCCGTCGGGCCCCATGTTGTCCTATCAAATCTTGGGGCGGTGGCACCAGGTATGGGCGAGCCGTCACGGAGCCACTGATACTGGAACTGGACGCCACTCGGGCCCCAGTCCCCCAGTTGGGCAACGACGACGGGCCGGTATTCACCATCTTCTGCGCCCAGGGATTCGAAACCAACATACCCCGCCCGGACAGTCGGAACGGCGCCGGCGGCGTCCGTGATCGACGGCGTCTTGGCCGACTGGACGGTGGTTGCCTTGTACTCCGGAGCACGGCCCGTGGTCTTGACCCGGATGCCCTTTCCGAGGTCCGACCTGGTCAGCCGGTACGTTGTACCGGTGGCGCCCAGGATCGGTACGTCGTTGCGCAGCCACTGGTGCGTGAGCGTCGCGTTGGAGGGATCCCAGACGCCGTCGTAAACGGTGAGGGTGTTGCCGACCAGCAGGGCGCCCCCGATAATCGGCCGCGGGCCGGCAACCGGGCGGTTGACCATCACCGGCTCCTGGCTCCCGTCCGGCGCCGTGCAGAGCTTGATCGAATCAACGATCGGGCCGCAGGACGGCACGAAGGCTGCCTGCGCCGGAACGGTGGGGCCGGCCAGCAACAGGGCGGTAAGGGCCCCGGCGCCGCCGAAACGGATGGTCTTGTTTTTCAATTGTTCCCCCCAGGGTCTTCGGGCCAGTCCCCCGGGCCCCTTGATGATAGTAGCGCCATGACTGCCATGCGCCGCCATGTTGTTGCAGGTCAGGGACGGGCAGGATTCATCACGCCCTCAAAAAGCGAACGCCATCCAAGTCGCTAGGATCAGGCGTCGAAAACAACGGTGTCCGAATCGGGATTGCCTTGGGACGCAGTGGGCGGCAGGGACACACGAGCCGTGTCGGTCGATGACCGACTTGGAGCGTCTTGGCCAGGTTTCTTGTGTCACGGTTGGAGGTCAACTGCGCCCGTCGATTATCCAGTGATGCTCATGGTTTTCCCAGCCACGCATCGGAGAATGAAGGTATGTATTTGGTCGAAACCGGCGCCTACGAACAGGCATCGTCGCACATCGCATTGGCATCTGGTTCCGGTTCCTGCTCGTTGTCGACCTTCGAGGGGCGCCGCTGCTGAACCTGATAACCCGGGGTGCGCTACCTGGGCGACGTCAGCGGACGCGTCCTCAATAGCAGCCATACTTGACGCCGGTGATGGAGCGGCCTTTCTTGCGTGCGTTCCAGCCCTCCACTTTGAATAGGATGCACGCTCTCGACACCGGCACTCGTGAACAGCGGCGAGCCGGTAGAACGTGCATCCGGCCGGCAGGTCCGGGGTCTCACCCTTGATGCCGGCCGCCCTGAAAGGAATCCTCGTGACTGTGCTGACGCCTGATCACGCAAGCACGCCATTTTCCGTTGCCGGGCCCTTGAAGAAGCTACGCGCCGCTCCGGTGACGGTGGGCTTTGTCCTCGCGTTCTGGGCTGCGGGAGCATTGTCCTCCTGCCTGATCTCTGGCCCGAGCCCGTCCCTGCGGACCCACTTGGCGGCGACAGCGCACTCCCTGCCGGGGAACTGGTGGGCTGTGCTGACCTGTGCGCTCTGGGCACAAAGCCTCGGCGGGTACCTGCTGGGCACGGCGTTGGTCCTCGCCGTCGGCATTCCGCTTGAACCTCGGATGGGAAGCCTGAAGTTCGCCGCCGCAGGTCTGGCTTCACACGTTCTGGGCATCGGCGCAGCCCTGGGCTTCCTGGCCGTGACACAGCAAACGCTGAGGAGCTTGACCCTGGAAATGAGCGGGCATCTGTTACTGGGGCCCAGCGCACTGATCGTGGGAGCCCTGATGGCCGGGACCGCCATGATGCCAACCCTGTGGCGGCGCCGGGTCCGCCTGGTCGTCTTCGCGTTGCTGATACTCCTGGCCCTCTACAGCGGCGGGTTCGCCCACCTTGTCAGGCTCGGCGCCGCGGCGACCGGAGCTCTTCTGGGCCCGATCCTGCTGGGCAGGCTTCCCACGTTCGGGCGCCCGGTGAGCTCCAGGCATGAAGGCCGGGTCTTGATCGCGCTCCTGCTGGCGGTTTCGGCCGTCGGCCCGGTCGTGGCCGGTCTTGTCCCGCATGCCGCCGGCCCCCTGGCGGTCCTGCGATTCCTGTTTACCAACATCCAACCGGTGGATCCGCAGAACCTCCAGAACCTGTGCTCCGACCCCGGCCAGGCCAAGGACTGTGCCGCGGCCCACCTGCAGCTGCGCGCCGGGGCCGGTGGCATCTTCATGGGAATCCTTCCATCGTTTCTGCTGTTGCTGCTTGCGGACGGCCTCAGCCGCGGGCGCCGCTTCGCTTGGACCGGCGCCGTACTGATCCAGCTCGCGCTCTCGCTGCTGGCCGGCATCACTATTGCCGGGGTTCTCCTGCGAGCAGCACCGGACACTTCGGCCATGGAGGGGATCGGCGCCATCGCAGCATCGGGGTACGCACACCCGTTCAGCCTGATGGTTCCGTTGCTGTTGCCAATCGCGCTGAGCCTTCTGTTGCTGATAACGCGCAGGCTCTTCTTGGTGGCGGCTCCGTCTGGGACATACACCCGGCTCTTGTCACGGGTTCTTGCCCTGGGAGTGTCCCTTGGTGCGTTCTACCTGCTCGCGGGACTGGCTCTTGCCGGTGGCTTCGCACCCGTTCCCGGGCCGGCCGAACTGTTGGCGGATATTCCGGACAGATTCCTGCCGCTCGGATACATGGTGGACGTGTCGCCGGCGTTTTTCCCCCAAAGCACCGCAGCGGTTCTGCTGTACGAGGGCATCGGCGTCATCTTCTGGGCCGCGACCGCCGTTCTGGTGCTGAACACCTTCTTGCGTCCGGTCCCGATCCAGCACAACGCCGGCGCTGCGCGCGCCCGGGACATACTGAAAACGCGGGAAGGCAGCTCGTTGTCCTGGATGACGACCTGGCAGGGCAACAGTTACTGGTTCTCCGCCACGGGAGAGAGCTTCGTCGCCTACCGCGTCATCGGCGGGATCGCCCTCACCATGGGTGTGCCGGTCGGTCCCGGGCCGGACCGCGAGGACGCCTTCGCGGACTTCACCAGCTTCTGCACCAGAGAAGGGTGGACTCCGTGTTTCTACTCCGTCCCCCAGGACCTGCGGGACCATGCCGCGTCACGGGGCTGGCGGTCCGTTCAGGTGGCTCAGGAGACGGTCCTGCCGCTGGACTCGATGTCCTTCAAGGGAAAGAAATTCCAAGACATCCGCACGGCCATGAACAACGCCGCGAAGGCCGGCATTCGCGCGGAGTGGATGACATACGCCACCGCACCGTTCCCGGTCCTTGCCCAGATCCAGGAGCTCTCCGAAGAATGGGTGGCGGACAGGAAAATGCCCGAAATGGGGTTTACCCTCGGCAGCCTGGACGAACTCAACGACCCTGATGTCCGCCTGCTGCTTGCCATCGACGGGCATCACAGGGTCCACGCCGTCCTCTCCTGGCTGCCCGTCTACCGCAACGGGACCATCGAGGGCTGGACCCTGGATTACATGCGTCGACGCAGCACCGGGTTCCGTGCCGGCATCGAATTCCTCATCGCCTCCGCGGCACTCAGCTTCAAAGACGAAGGATGTGGCTTCATGAGCCTGTCCGGGGCGCCCCTGGCCCGGGCGAATGTGACGTCACCGGACCTGGCCGCCCCGTCGGATCCGCAGACAGTCGGCGGCCTGGACCGGCTGCTGGACCGGCTGGGCGCAACGTTGGAACCCGTGTACGGGTTCAGGTCCCTGCTGGCCTTTAAGGCAAAATTCCAGCCCCGTTACGAACCCCTTTACATGCTCTATCCCGATGCGGCATCACTGCCCGCCATCGGAAACGCCGTCACCCGGGCCTATCTCCCCACCATCAATTTCGGAGAAAGCCTTGCACTGGCCCTGCGAATGGTTCACCGGCCCACCCGAGAGCGGTCCGCAGCGCTCCGCCATCCAGCGCCGGTCCCCGCCGCCAACCACGTCGACGAGCCCAAGGATGAACGGCCCGGTGCCGTCACCCCCGGGTGACGTCCCGCGGACCGCCGGGACGATGCCGGGGCGATGCGACGCGCGGCGCGGCATCGTCGGCGAGTGCGGTCGGGTGTGTGCCGCGTCTTGAACGCCGAGGTCTTCGGCGCGGTGGCTGCGAAGCGACTGTTCAGTTCAGGGCCGGACGAGGCCGAACCTTTGGTTTAGCAGCGGGAGCCCGGATCTGAGGCCGAAGTTAACGGCGTCCCCGAGGTGACCTATCCCGTCGCCGACGAACCGGCTGGTAGTCATGCCGGCGGCCTTAGCGTCCGCCTCGGCCTTGGCGCCCTCCGGCCCGTACCTGGAGTCCAGGGCGCCGTTGGTGAAAATGGCGAGTTCGTCGTTGTATTTGTGTGCTTTGAGGATCGTGGCGGGTTTCTCCGCAGTGAATGCGGCTTTGTCGCCGCCGAAGATGGTCTTCACCGTGTTGTCGGCGTTGCGGTCCACGGGGTTCAGCTCTCCCGAGATGTCCAGCAGCGAGCCGAAGATCTCCGGCCGCTTGGCCGCGAATGAGAGGGCGCATTCCCCGCCGTTGGAGTACCCGGCCACAGCCCACTGGGTCCGGCCGCTGGCCACGTTGAGGTTCTTGTGGATGTAATTGACGACGTCGGTAGTGACGTAGGTGTAGACGTTGCCTTTGGCGGAATCAACGCAAACCGGATTTCGGTAAGGATTGCCCAACTGGTCGATCGTGAGCATGATCGGTGCCAGACCGTTGTTTTGCTGCGCCAGCGCGTCCAGCTGCTGCACGGCGGTTTTGCTCTGTTCCGGGCCGCCCGGCTGGCCCATCATCATGACGATGATCGGCAGGGCCGGCGGATTGTCCACCAGGGCCGCGGGCGGCAGATATAAGAAGGCGTCGCGGGCGTGGAAACCGGACGCGTTCGCGGGTATCGTGACCGAGCCGCTCACTCCGGCTGACGGGATCCCCGCCGGGGGTTTCCAGCTCTGCCACAGCGCTGTCCCACTTTGTGCCTGCGGCACAGGGTTGAGTTTCGGCAAGACCAGATGGCTGGTATGGTCCACGCCCAGCATGGCCCCCAACGTCGGGTTCAGCCCGTAGCCGGCGTTGATCCCCAGCGCCGCCGTCACAACGAACACCAGGCTGGCGGCGATGGCGGCCACTTTGCGCCACCAGCGCGACCGCCACAGGTTCACGACGGCGAGACCGACGCCGGCGAACGCAACGATGACCCAGGTGCGGGTGCCCGGCATCCAGTGGCAGTCCGAAGACGTTCAGCACGACTTCGCAGACGAACAGGGTAACGGCGCCTGACAGGGCGCCCCCGGCAACACCCGCGGTGGCGGTGATGATCCACGAACGGCGTCCTGGCCCCGTGGTCCCGCGGCGCAGCTGCCGCGGCAACAGCACCGGGCGCACGAGCAGGTAGAGCGCTGCCAGAGCGGAAAGGGCATAGACGGTGTAGAGCAGTGACGTGTCGATGACATTGAGGTTGAAAAGCTGTTCCACCCCGCCTCCTCCTGTATGGCATGGCCCGTGCTGGCAGTCCCGGTCTGGACAGATCCACGGCGGGCCCCGGCAGCGGCGACCCCCGGAACGTTATAGCACGGCAGTCATCATGGACGCTGGGAATCCGTCCTCCCAGCCGGCAGCAATCCTCAGCCGCTATGATCAGCGGCGTGACCGGACGGGCAGTCCGGGATGGGTTCAGGGGCGTAATGGCCCCGGCACGCCGGACGATGCCGTTCCGGCGGGACGCTGGCCGCAGAATATGGTCGACAGGGGACATGAAAAAATTCATTCTGGCTCTCAACATCGTTGACGGTCCCTTGATCGTCGCGGCATACGTGCTCAGCGCGGCCTTATGCGCGGCCCTTCTGGTGCGACGCGGGCCTAAGCCGGTCGCCATGACGGCACTCTGGGGTGCTGCCGGCGCCGTGGTCGGGGCCGTCACCTTAGTGGTGGCGGAGAAGATCGTGCAGGCATTCGGCAGTCCCCTCGACTGGTCCGTTCGGATCTGGGTCATAGTGTTCTTCGCCGGCCTCGGCGTCTGCGGGGCGAACTTCCGGGGATCCGGCATCTGGCGGAAGGTGCTCGCATCCGTGGCGGCTCTCTGCTTTGCTGCCACGGCGACCCTGGGAATCAACGCCTACTACGGACTGAACGTGACGCTGGCCTCCTTCCTGGGGGTCTCCCTGGCCCCAAGGATTGACTTGGGACCGGTCCCGCCCCACGCCGCCGCACCCCAGAAGCCCCTGTGGGATACGTGGAAGGCGCCGGCCGGAATGCCCTCCGAGGGTTCAACCGCCCAGGTGGTCATCCCGCCCCAAATATCCGCGTTTCCCTCACGCCCGGCTGGCCTGTACCTGCCCCCGGCGGCACGGGTCCCCAATCCACCGTCCCTGCCACTGGTGGTCCTGATGATGGGTCAACCCGGCGACCCGGACCCGCAGTACGCAGCCGCAGTCCTGGACGACTACGCAGCACACCACGACGGACTGGCACCGATCGTCATCGTCGCCGACCAACTCGGCGACCCCATGGTCGACAACCTGTGCCTCGACTCGCCCCTTCACGGACGCCCGGAAACCTTCATCAACCGCGACGTGGTCGACTGGGCACGAAGCCACCTGAACATCATTGACAACCCGAAATACTGGACCATTGCGGGCTATTCAAACGGTGGCCAGTGCGCCATTTCCTTCGCCGCCAAGTACCCCTCGATCTGGGGCAACGTCTTGGACATATCCGGGGAAGAATACCCGGGGGCCGAGGACCCCGAGGGCAACCTCCAGGATGTCTTCGGCGGCAACCAGGCAGCCTACGACGCCCAGAAACCGGTCAACATCATGAAACAACAGAAGTACCCCGATACCCGTGCCATCTTCACGGCCTCAACCGACGACCCCGTCTACCTGGACGCGGCCCGTCACGTCTCGGCAGCGGCCGCGGCCGCGGGAATGACCGTCACCTACTACGAGGTCCCCAACGGGGGACACGTCATCGGGGCGCTGAACGGGGGCCTGAACAAGGGATTCGAAGTCCTCTACCCCCGGCTCGGCCTCTCCCGCCCCACCCCGTAGGAGCCTCCCGGCAGGCGCTTGAACGCGCCGGCACCGGTCTCCTCAAACCCCACGTCTCCCACCGTCATCTCCCACATCGGGGGCTATACCAGCTTCGCGTGGTGGCCGTCCTACCGGATCGAAATGGCCCAGACCTAAGGGACCGGGAAGTCACTGCAGTGCGTGGCCCTGCACGAATGCGCCCACATCGCCTCTTTCAGCTAACCGCACGGATGAACGCCATCTACGGCAGCCGGCCGGCGGGCAAGGAGCAACTCGCCGACTGCATGGCGTACGCGATGGGCGCCGACAAGAACTATGGCGGCACCTACACCCGGGACTGCAGCGGCTACCGGGGCACCGCCGCCCGGAAAATCTTGGCCGGACAGAAGCCCTGATGCGGGGGCCCCCTTCACCGGGACGGCGGCCGTTGGCAGTGGCCTCGTCCACCTGCAGGCCATCGGTCCTCGTTTTCCGTGTCCTGACCTGCGAAAACACTGCGCCCGATACCGCGGCCCGAGGATGTTTCGCCGATACGATGGCAGCGCAGAACCCGGTCGAAAGCGGCGTCCGCTGATCTAGCCTTATCCACACCATTGAAGGAGCACGATGTCAGGTCTTCAACCTCCGCAGGGCCCAGGCCAGCAGTCGTGGCCGAGCGAGCAGCCGCGGCATACCCAGGGGTGGGCGTCCAACCCGTACGCCGCGCCTGTCTACCCGGGCTCGGTATCCGGGCCGGTGCCGCCCTGGGCACCGTTGTACGGCGCTTCCCTGCCGGAGGCCGTGGCGAGATTCTTCAAGAAGTACGCAACGTTCTCCGGCCGGGCCAGCCGGAGCGAATACTGGTGGGTGGCACTGGTCTCCGGAGTCCTCTCACTCATCCTGAACATCTTCACGCTTGTCGGCGGATCCGCCGGCGCGACCCTGCGACCCGACGGCACCACCGTCCCTGGCCCCGGGTACATCATCGGACTCATCCTGTCCGTCATCATTTCCCTGGCCATCATCGTCCCGTCCCTGGCAGTATCCGTCCGGCGGCTCCACGATGCGAACATGAGCGGCTGGATGTACCTCCTGGTGCTGGTTCCTTTAGTCGGGCCCATCCTGATCCTCGTCTTCCTGGCGCAAGGCCCCAGGCCGGAGGGCCAGCGGTTCGACAGGCCGACCTGGTAGGCAACTTGCTCCACGGTGAAGGCGTGCTGCGCTATCAGGCAGGAAGAAGTTCCCAGCCATCTTCTTCATGGGTCAGGCTCCGGACGATCCGGTAATCCCCAGAGGCCTTGAGCGCCGGTACGGCATCGAGGGCGGCCTGTGCCGCTTCGAGGCTGCCATGAGTGACGACGCCGTTGCGGCCGGGCAGAAACTGCACGCCTACTCGAAGTAGGTCTCTTCGAACTCGGTGAAGTCAGCCTCGAACTGCTCTTTCGTCAGCAACAGTCCAAGGCAGGACGCGGTGACGCCGTTCTCGACGAGGTAGGCGACGATGCTGGCCTGCCGTGCCGGCCGGCCGGTAACGACCCGCTGGAACGACCGTGGTGCACCGTCTTCCATGTCCGGGCATACAGCGACCTGCTCGCCGAACTGGACACGGCCGCCTGACCGGCGCGGCGCAGCGGCCCCGGGCACGAACCGCGGGGTAGAACAAACAGGGGGAGTTTCGGCTCCCCCTTTCTGCTGTCCGACCGGGCACGCTCTTCCGACCCGCCGAACACATGAGGACCATGACCTTCTCCCGCCGCCGCATTGCCCTGCTCGCCACTCTCCTCGTCACCGCCCTGGTGGTCGTCGGCTACCTCTACACCAGTTCACGAAACTCCCACGCCGCAGCGCCGAAAGCATCAGCCTCCGCAGCCCCGTCAGCGTCCGCCGGTCCCGCGCCTGCGGTGAAGTCGGTGCACTCCCCCGACAAGGTCGCCGTGGACGAGACGCTCGCCGCCGGCCAGTGCAAGGCCCGCACCGTGGACGCCAACGCCGGACTCTACCTGCCCGATCCGGCCTGCACCCCCGGTGCGATTGATCCGGCCGTCACCCAGGACAACCTTGCCTCCACCATCTGCACGTCCGGCTACACGACCACGGTCCGGGCGGGCACGACCCAGGCCAAGAAGCTCAGCCTCCAGCAGTACGGCCAGACCACGGCGCCCTCCACCGAATACGACCACCTGATCTCCCTCCAGCTTGGCGGCACCAACTCTGTCTCCAACCTCTGGCCGGAACCGAACCGTGCCGGTGCCCCGGGGACCACCAACCCCAAAGACGCGATCGAGACCCGGCTGAACAAGGCCGTGTGCGCGCACAAAGTCACGCTCGCCGCGGCGCAGAAGGCGATCGCCGCCAACTGGGTCACCGCCGAGAAAGGCCTCGGCCTCTAAGCGCCAAAAGTCCAGAGAAGGGAGGCGGGGATTGGCTGGCAGACGCAGCGGCACGGCGGAGGCAGGCAGACTCCGTGGGGCAATGGCCCGATGCGCAAACAATCGGCCACGGTCAGACGTCCGGCCTGGCTCAGGCACGCTTCACTGGAACAGCCCATGATGACCATTTCGCGCCTTGGCGGGTAGGTGGCGTAAGAGTTGAGGCGCATCCGCGCCTCTCCTTGGCAGTGCCATTACCATGGCGATCATTCGCTGCAGTCAGGCTAGCCGGACCAAGACGGCGAAGCCGACCGTCGCATCCCAGATCGAGGACTTGGCCCGGCTTAGAGACAAGGGCCTGTTGACGCCCGACGAGTTCGAGTTGAAGCGGCAAGAACTGCGCGCCGTCCGAGTCGCCGCTTTGCGGTCTATGAATGAAGCGTGTCGTGCCCTGTTGGCACACACACAAAAACCCCTCCATCCCGGACAAAATCACCGGAAGGAGGGGTTCGTGGGGCCCCCTGTCGGATTCGAACCGACGACCCCCGCTTTACAAGAGCGGTGCTCTGGCCAACTGAGCTAAGGAGGCATTCCTGCGGCCCGGCCTACCCACATCAGATGCAAAAGGGGGCAGATATCAGGACGCTAGACAAGGGTAGCCCACCGACGCCCGGTGAGAAAAACGCGCAACGCCCCCGCCGCGAAGCAACGGCCAACGCGACGGCCACCAGGAAGGCCCGGCCCCCGAGAAAATCCGGGGCCGGGCCTTCGGCTGCGGGCCATTAATAGCTGCCCCCAACAGCCGCTTCAACTGCGGCCGCGTGATGTCCGGTTACTTCTTGGCGTCGACCGCGGCCTGGAGGTACTGGTCGAACGGCGTCTGGGCGCTGTCGCCGACGCCCCACTGCTTGCCTTCGACGAAGACGGTCGGGGTTCCGGTCACGCCGATCACCGCGGCCTCCTGGGTGGTGTGCTTAATCCACGGACGGAACGTCTTGTCATCCACGCACTGGTCGATGCTCTTGGCTCCGACGTCGGTGGCCATCTTCTTCAGCTCGGCATCGGAGAGCCCGGCGCTGCCTTCGGCCGGCTGCTTCGCGTACAGCTGGTCGAAGAAGTCCGAGTACTTCTCCGGGGACTCGTTCACCACGCAGGCTGCAGCGGCGGCCGCGCGGGAGGAGTAGTTGGTGGTGGAGCGGCTGTCGAGGAAGCCGAGCGGGCGGTATTCCACCGTGATCTTGCCGTCATTGCGCAGCTTGGTGAGGGTCTCGTTGTACTGCGTCTCGAAGTTCTTGCAGACGGGGCAGATGAAGTCGACATAGAGGACCACCTTGACCGGCTTGCCGGCCTCAGCCTCGGCGCCCGGGGCCGTAACCGGCGACGGCGGCGTGGCCGGCGCGGCGGGGAGGTCGGACAGCTTCACCGTGGCCGGATCGGTCCTGGCAACGTGGTTGTTCGCCAGCAGGGTGACGCCGCCGTGGATGTTGCCGTTGGCCGGGGTGGGCCCCTCGTCGGCGACCGGGGCGTTGTTCTTGATGTTGGACGTGACAACCAGCGCCACAATCACGATGATGGCGACGACGGCGGCAACAATGCCCCAGCCGATCAGCAGCTTGTTGCGCTTGTCCTTTTTCAGCTGCGCCTCGCGGATCTCACGGGCTTTCTCGCGCGCCGCGGCAGTGCGCTCTGCCTTAGACTGTCGGGGTTCGTTTGCGGGGCTCATTGGTTCCTCGGGTCGTTCGGCCAGGGGCGGTCCACTCAGTGGCAACTTCATCATTTTAGGGGAGAAACCCGAGAACTTGCGCTTTCAAGTTTCCCTTCCGCCTGCCCAACGGACGAATAGCCCGGAAGATTCCATACAGCTAGGGTTGATAGACAGCCACGAGCGACCCCAGGGGGCACCAATGGAAGCAACGGACAGCGCCGATCACGGCGCACGAGACACCACTGAAGCGGCGAAAACAGCCACCGACGGGGCAGCAACTGCTGCCGGGGCGGGGGGCCAGTTCGACTTCATCGTAGTGTCCAACCGGCTGCCCGTTGATCGCTGCTCCCCCGAGGACACGGGCTGCGAGGACGGCTGGCGCCGTTCCCCCGGCGGACTCGTGACGGCGCTGGCTCCCATGATGACCAAGACGGACGGCGCCTGGGTGGGCTGGCACGGCGCGCCCGATGAAACGGTCAAGCCCTTCAGCCACGGCGGCATCGACCTGGTCCCGGTCCATCTCAGCACGGCCGACATCGAACTTTTCTACGAGGGCTTCTCGAACGCCACCTTGTGGCCGCTGTACCACGACGTGATCGCCCCGCCGGAGTTCCACCGCACCTGGTGGGACTCCTACCGGAAGGTCAACCGGAGGTTCGCCGACGCCGTCGTTCACCACGCGGCCGAGGGCGCCACCGTGTGGGTGCAGGACTACCAGCTGCAGCTGGTCCCGAAGATGCTGCGGGAGGCCCGGCCGGACCTGAAGATCGGGTTCTTCAACCACATCCCGTTCCCGCCGCCGGAGATCTTCGCGCAGCTCCCGTGGCGCCGTGCAATCATCGACGGTCTGCTGGGCGCGGACCTCGTGGGCTTCCAGCGCAGCAGCGACGCCGGGAACTTCATGCGCTCCGCCCGTCGCTTCCTGGGCGCCAGCGTCAAGCAGCAGCAGGTGCACGTCAAGGGGAACGACGGCGACACCACCCACATCGCCCGCGCCCAGGCCTTCCCGATTTCCATCGACGTCAAGCAGATCAGCGAACTGGCGCGGAAGCCGGAAGTCATTGAGCGCGCCCGCCAGATCCGCCGGGACCTGGGGAACCCGAAAACCATCCTGCTCGGCGTCGACCGCCTCGACTACACCAAGGGCATCCGCCACCGGCTCAAGGCCTACGAGGAGTTGCTCGCCGACGGCAAGGTCACGGTGCAGGACGCAACCCTGATCCAGGTGGCCAGCCCCAGCAGGGAACGCGTGGAGCAGTATCGCCTGCTCCGCGAAGAGGTCGAGGGCACCGTCGGCCACATCAACGGCACCTACGACACCATGGAGAGCACGGCCGTCCGCTACCTCCACCACAGCTACCCCATCGAGGAGATGGTGGCGCTGTACCTCGCCGCGGACGTCATGCTGGTCACCGCGCTGCGCGACGGCATGAACCTCGTGGCCAAGGAATACGTCACCGCCCGGACAAACAACGACGGCGCGCTGGTGCTCAGTGAATTTGCCGGCGCTGCCGACCAGCTCAAACAGGCCCTGCTGATGAACCCGCACGACATCGACGGCCTCAAGGACACCATCATGAAGGCCGTCAACATGCAGCCGGCCGAGGCCTCCCGGCGCATGCGCGCCATGCGCAAGCAGATCCTGGATCACGACGTCGACCTCTGGTCCTCGGACTTCCTGGCAGCCCTGGCCGAAAAGGTGGTGCGCGATGACTCCTGATGCCACCGGCAGGAATTCAGACACCAGTAATTCAGACACGGCCCCGCTCTCCCTCTCCCCCGAACTGCTCGAGGCGGTGCGCCGTATCGCCGGCACCGAGCAGCTGCTCGTGGCGATGGACTTCGACGGCACCATGGCCCCCCTCGTGGACCATGCGGCCGACGCCCGCGCCCTCCCGCGTTCGGCCGCGGCCTTCGCCGAGCTCACCGGACTTCCGCGGACGACGACGGCGCTCATCTCCGGGCGCGCCCTGGACAGCCTGCGGGCCGTTGCATCCCCGCCGGAACACACCCTGCTGATCGGCAGCCACGGCGCCGAGGTCTGGATGGGCCCCGGCTCTTCGGAACTGATGCTCGACGACGCCCAACGGAAACTCTTGGCCGAAGTCCGGAAGGAGCTTGAGGGAATCGTCGAACAGGCCCCCGGGACCCTGCTGGAAGACAAGCCGGCCGGCGTCGTCCTCCACACACGGCTGGCCGCCGACGATGTCGCCGAGGACGCCGTCGCCGCGGCGCGGGCAGTCCTGCAGGACCGCAGCGGCGTCTTCCTCAAAACCGGCAACCGTGTTCTGGAGACCTCCGTGGTGCACGCCTCCAAGGGAGAGGGCATCGCCTTCCTGCGGCAGGCCACCGGAGCCACGGCGGTAGCCTTCGCCGGGGACGACACCACTGACGAGGACGCCCTGGCCAGCCTCATCCCGGGCGATCTCGGCGTGAAAGTCGGGCTTGATTTCACCCGGGCCGAGTTCCGGATCGAGTCGCCGGTGCACGTCTGCGAACTGCTCGAAGCCCTCCTCCGGGAGCGCAAACGCGCCGTCGGGGCCTGAACCTAAAACCGCGGGGAGCACGAAAAACGGCCGCCAAGCGGGCCCGGGTGGGCAGCATCACATGTGACATCCGTAACTTTTTGGCCCAATTGCCACAAATCTGACATACTCTGTTTGTGATGTGGCGCACAGCTACCGTGCGGCGTCACTGGATACTCCTCGGCTTCGGCCGAGGAGTATGCGCATGAAAACCCACAATTGAATTAACAACTGCATAAAAAGACCATTCACTACGGATCGTCCGGCACGTACCTGCCGGTGAAGGGATTGATAACTGTGGCTACAGTTACTTTTGATAACGCAACACGTCTGTACCCGGGCACCGATAAGCCCGCTGTTGACAAGCTCAACATTGACATCGCCGATGGCGAATTCCTGGTCCTCGTTGGACCCTCCGGCTGCGGAAAGTCGACCTCCCTGCGCATGCTTGCAGGTCTTGAGGACGTCAACTCCGGCCGCATCCTGATTGGCGATCGTGACGTCACTGACGTTCCGCCGAAGGACCGCGACATCGCCATGGTGTTCCAGAACTACGCCCTGTACCCGCACATGACTGTCGCGGACAACATGGGCTTCGCGCTGAAGATCGCCGGCGTCAGCAAGGAAGAGCGCGCCGAGCGCGTCCGTGAAGCCGCCAAGCTCCTGGACCTCGAGCCGTACCTGGACCGCAAGCCGAAGGCACTCTCCGGCGGCCAGCGCCAGCGTGTTGCCATGGGCCGCGCAATCGTGCGTAACCCGCAGGTCTTCCTCATGGACGAGCCGCTGTCCAACCTTGATGCCAAGCTGCGCGTGCAGACCCGCACCCAGATCGCATCCCTGACCCGCCGCCTGGGCGTCACCACGGTCTATGTGACCCACGACCAGGTCGAGGCCATGACCATGGGCGACCGCGTCGCCGTGCTGAAGGACGGCCTGCTGATGCAGGTCGACACCCCGCGCAACCTCTACGACAAGCCGAAGAACGTCTTCGTGGCCGGCTTCATCGGCTCCCCCGCCATGAACCTCCTCGAACTGCCGGTCGTCGACGGCGGCGTGCAGTTCGGCGGGACCGTCTACCCGGTTCCGCGCGACGTCCTCGAAGAGGCCCACGGCCAGACCGTGACCCTCGGCTCCCGCCCGGAAGACCTTGAGACGGTCGCCCAGGGCGAAGGCCTCCAGGTCGAGGTCGACGTCGTCGAGGAACTCGGCGCCGACGCCTACGTCTACGGCCACACCACGCTGGACGGCACGAGCCACGACATCGTGGCCCGCGTCGATGGTCGCCGCCCCCCGATGAAGGGTGAGTCCATCTGGGTCCGCCCGCAGTCAGGCCACGTGCACCTGTTCGACACCAAGACCGGTCTGCGCCTCGGCGACTAGTCCCCACCGGCCCCCTAGGCTGCAACCGACGGCGGTCCTCCCCAGTGGAGGGCCGCCGTCGGGCTTTAACTGCTCCGCGTTAGGCGCGGCACCATAAACACGGAAGAATTGACCCATGACCGAGGAAAACCCCACATGACCGAGGAAAACAGTGCCCAGTGGCACGACGAGCCCACCGACTACGGTCAGATCGGGAAGCTGCCCCGGTTCGAGGCCGCCAGCGCCAATGATGACAAGGCCTCCATGGCGTCCAGTTCGCTGAGCATCACGGCCGCGGCCACCGAGCCCGAGCTCCTGGACCTGCCCTGGCACATTGCCCTCGAGGACTGGGCGGCAGAGTACCTGGCGGCGCTGCCCCGCGGTATCTCGCGGCACATCGTGCGCTTCGCCCATCTTGGCGGGTCGGTCATCGCCATCAAGGAGACCTCGGAGCACGTCGCCCGGCACGAGTACCACATGCTCCGCAAGCTCGCCCGGCTGGACGTGCCCTGCGTGGAGCCGGTGGCCGTCATCACCGGACGCACCACCCCCGAGGGCCGGCCGCTGAACCCCGTGCTGGTCACCCGGCACCTGAAGTTCTCGATGCCCTACCGCGCGCTCTTCTCCCAGATGCTGCGCAAGGACACCCTGACCCGGCTCATCGACGCCCAGGCGCTGCTGCTGGTCCGGCTGCACCTGATCGGCTTCTACTGGGGCGACGTCTCGCTCTCAAACACTTTGTTCCGCCGCGACGCCGGCGCCTTCGCCGCCTACCTTGTGGATGCCGAGACCGGCGAGCTGTACCCGGATCTCTCCACCGGGCAGCGCGAGTACGACCTCGAAATCGCCCGGGTCAACATCGCCGGGGAGCTCATGGACCTCCTCGACGGCGGCCTGATCGAGGAAAAGGTCGATCCCGTGGCCACCAGCGAGCTCATCATGGACAGCTACCGGCGGCTGTGGACCGAACTGACGGCCAAGGAGTCGTTTGAGATCGGCGAACGCTGGCGGGTGGCCGCCCGCATCCGGCGGCTCAATGAGCTCGGCTTCGATGTCGAGGAATACGCCATCAAGACCACGCAGAACGGCTCCACCATCCAGCTCCAGCCGAAGGTCGTCGACGCCGGGCACCACCAGCGCCGGCTGCTGCGCCTGACCGGCCTGGACGCCCAGGAGAACCAGGCACGCCGGCTCCTGAATGACATGGACTCGTTCCGGGCCGACAACAACCCGGGCATGGACGAGGAATACAGCGCGCACCTGTGGGTCAGCCAGATCTTCGAGCCGATCGTGCGGGCCATCCCCCGCGACCTCTCCGGCAAGCTCGAGCCGGCCGAGGCCGTGCACGAGGTCCTGGAGCACCGCTGGTACATGTCCGAGGCGGAGAACCGGCACATCCCCTTGGCCGAGGCCGTCCAGTCCTACATCGACAACGAGCTCCGCCACCGCCGGGACGAGGCAGCGATCATGCTCAACCCGGACACCGGGCTGCTCAAGATCCTCGAGGTGGAAACCGAGGAATCACGCTACGGCGCCGACGAATCCATCGCCGAATACCCGGACTCCGACGACTAGGCAACGCGCCTAGTTCCAGCGCCGGGCGCGTTGTGGCACGGGCGGGCTAAATCGCCTTTCCGGGGTTCAGGATCCCGGCCGGGTCGAACAGCTCTTTGATTCGGCGCTGCAGCTCACGCACCGGTTCCTTCTGCTCCAGGCCAAGCCAGCGCAGCTTGTACTGCCCGATCCCGTGTTCGCCCGTGATGGTGCCCCCCATGGCCAGGGCCACAGCAATGGACTTGTCCAGGGCGGCGCCGAGCCGGGCCATGGCATCGGCGTCCACGGCGTTGTCCACGCGGTCGATCCAGAAGGTGGGATGGAGGTTCCCGTCGCCGGCGTGGGCCACGACCTTGAGCTGGACCCGGTGCTCGGCCGCGATGGCCTCAAGCTCTGCGACGTAATCCACCAGCCGCGAGCGCGGCACAGCCACGTCCTCGCCCACCCGGTATTCGTCGTCCACCTCGGTTCCGCGGCTGTTGCGGCGCAGTTCGACAAGCTGCTCTGCCTCGGCGTTGGCTTCCATGGTCACCACCGCTCCCCCGGCGGCGAGGACCGGACGGATGGCCGCGGCTTCGGCTGCCGCGCCGAAGCCGTCGGTCTGGATCAGCAGCAGGGACGCCCCGCGCGCCGCCAGGTCCGAGCCGTGGATGTCGTCGAGCTGGGCGAGCGAGCCGCCGTCGAGCAGTTCCATGATGGCCGGCTGCACGCGGGCCTTGCCGACCGCCAGGACGCCGGCCGCGGCGCTGCGGAAGTCCGGGTAGAAGGCGGCGATCGTATGGACCTCGCGCGGCAGGTACTTCAGCCGCACGGTCACCCCGACCACGATCCCCAGCGTCCCTTCCGAGCCGACGAACAGCCCCGTGAGGTCATAGCCGGCGACGCCCTTGAACGTCTGGTGGCCGGTGTGGATCAGGGTGCCGTCCGCGAGCACGACGTCGAGGGCCAGGACCGAGTCCCGCGTCACCCCGTACTTCGCACACCGCAGCCCGCCCGCGTTGGTGGCCACGTTCCCGCCGATGGTCGACATCTTGAAGCTCGCCGGATCCGGGGCGTACATGAGTCCGTGGTCGGCTGCGGCTGCGTTGAGGTCCGCGTTAATGACGCCGGGTTCGACGACGGCGGTCTCGTCATCCGGGTTGAGGTCCAGGATGCGGTTCATCCTCTCGAGGCTGAGCACCACGCAGCCCTCGCTCGCGTGGGCGCCGCCGGAGACGCCGGTACCGGCCCCGCGGGCCACGAGCGCGACACCGCGGGCGGCGCAGGCACGCACGGTGGCCTGGACGTCGGCCACCGATTCGGCGCGGACCACGGCCTGCGGGAGCTGGTAGTCCAGGACGGGTGCCTGGTCCACGGCGTAGGCGGCCAGGGTGGCGGGGTCCACGGCAATCTTCGCCGGGCCCAGGGCAGAGGTCAGCTCGTCGATGATGTTGCGCATGCGGTCTCCAGTTCGGTCGAATCCGGCTCCCAGTCTAAGACTGCGGGGCCGGCACCCGGGTCCCCGGCAGCACCCACGCGGCGGCCGCCGGGCCCAGGGTGCAGATCAGGGCACTTCTGGCAGCCCCGTCCGCCCTGATCTGCGCGGTAGAGGCTTCCAGTTCCGGTGCCCTCCCCGTGCCGGTCTCCCTGTCCGCCTCCGTGTCCGTGCCGGTCTCCCTGTCCGTCGCCGTGTCCGGGCTCAGCGTCACGCTGACTCGGGCCGTCGCGTATGCAGGCGGCCGGCCCAGGGCCGCGAGCTGGGTGTCCGCGAGCGCGCCGGGCGCCAGCCGAACCCCGGCGCCGGCCCGGGCCACCACCACCAGCACGGCGCTCTGCGCGGTTTCGCGCACAAACGCCAGGACGTCCCCGTGGGCGTACAGCCAGCGCACGCCGCCGCCGGTGAGTGCGGGCTGTTCCCGGCGCAGCGCGCTGAGGGCCGCGTAGTCCGCCCGGAGGTCGGCGGGGATGCGGCCGGGGTCGTTCCACGGCATGGGTGTCCGGGAGAACTCCCCGTTGTCGCCTGTGAGCCCGAATTCATCCCCGGCGAACAGCACGGGAACCCCCGGCAGGGTGAACATCAGCAGCGCGCCGAGCCGTTGACCGCCGTCGATCATCGCGGTGGCCGCCCGTGCGGTGTCATGGCTGTTTAGGGCGTTCATGTTCTGCTGCCGCACGTCCCAGCTGAACGCGGAGGCGAGGTCCAGGTGTGTGGCCAGGAAGTCCTCGGCGCCGGTCCGGTTGGGCCCGGGCAGCGGGGTTCCGAAGAAGTTCACGTGCCGGGCGTCCCCGGCCAGCCAGGACCACAGCGGACGGGTGAAGTTGGAGTAGGTCATGGCGCCGTGCCAGTGCTCGCCGCTGAAATCGGGCGCGGCGTCGTTGGTGGCCTCGGCGAGCAGCGCGGCATCCGGGTTGATCGAGCGGACCCGGTCCGCGATCAGCCGGGCGACGTCCTGGTTGAGGTCCGTTCCGCCGAGCCTCCCGGTCATGTTGCCGACGTCGATCCGCCATCCGTCCAGGTTGAACGGCGGCCGCAGCCAGCGCGCCACCGGGGAATCGTCGTCCAGGACGAATTTCTCGCGCAGGCCGCGGGAGGCCCAGTTGAGTTTGGGCAGCGACGGGACGCCGTACCAGGCCTCGTACTCCGTGTGCTCGGCGTTGAAATAGTAATACCCGGCCTCCTCCGAGGCAGGGTCCGCCAAGGCGCGCCGGAACCATTCGTGGGCGGCGCCGGAGTGGTTGGCCGTGAGGTCGCCGATGACCCGCAGGCCGCGGGCGTGCGCGGCCTCGACCAGTTCCACGAGGGCCTCGTCCCCTCCCAGCAGCGGATCCACGCAGCTGAAGGTGGCGGCGTCGTAGCGGTGGTTGGAGCGGGCCGGGAAGAACGGGGTCAGGTAGATGACGTCGGCCCCGAGGGCCTGGATGTGGTCCAGCCGTTCGGTGATGCCCCGGAGGTCGCCGCCGTAGTACTGGTAGGGGGTCTGCGGGCCTGCGCCCTCCACGGGGGTGTCGTCCCAGCTGCACGGCACGGCCCAGTCGGGGACCTGGCGCGCCGGGCCGGGCGCGGACGCGGAGCGGGCGAAGCGGTCCGGGAAGATCTGGTACATCGTGCCACGGCGCAGCCATTCGGGCGCGGGCCGGAACGTCGTGAGGCGGAAGTCGGCGTAGTCGGAGACGTCGCGGCTGAACAGTCCCTGCGCGTTCAGGCTCCAGTACCGCAGGCTGCCGCCGGCTTCTGCGCCGGTTCCGGCGCCGTCCGCACCACAGTCGCCGGCGGCACCGGCGGGGACTTCCAGGAGGAATCGGTAGCGGGCCACCGGGTTGGTCACCGCCGTGGCGGCCTCCCACCAGACCCAGCCGTCTGCCTCGCCAAGGGAGCTGGCGGGATCGTAGCGGGGCTCGCCGTCGTGGATTGACCGGAGCCACACCTTGGAGGCCTGCCCCCAGCCGGCGGGCACGCGGAGCCGCAGGCGGATCTCCGCCCCCAGGTCCGCGTGCCCGGGTGCGTGGAGAGCCGAGCCGTCGTGGTGCGGCAGGGGGCCCGTGCCGCCCGGCGGTGTCATGCCCGTCCCGTGCATGCCTAGCCCTTCACCGAGCCCTGGGTGAGGCCGCTGACGATGTAGCGCTGCAGGTAGAGGAACAGGGCCATCACGGGGACGGCGGACAGTACGGCGCCGGCGGCAAAGACTCCCCAGTTCTCGGAGCGCTGCTGGGCCACGAAGGAGTAGAGCCCGACGGCGAGCGTCTGGCTGTCCGGATCCGTTAGCACCACGCTGGCGATCACGAACTCGCCGGAGATGGCGATGAAGCTCAGCAGGCCCACCACGGCCAGGATGGGGGTGACGAGCCGCAGGATGATGCCGAAGAAGATCTGCGCGTGGCTGGCGCCGTCGATCTTCGCCGCCTCGTCGAGGGACTGCGGCACGGTGTTGAAGAAGCCGTACATGAGGTAGGTGTTTACGCCCAGGGCGCCGCCGAGATACACCATGATCAGGCCCAGCTGGCTGCCCAGGCCGAGGGCAGGGATGACCTCGGAGATCCCGCTCAGGAGCAGGAAAATGGCGACGACGGCGAGCAGTTGCGGGAACATCTGCAGCAGCAGCAGGCTCAGCAGGCCGATCCGGCGACCTGTGAAGCGCATGCGGGAGAATGCGTAGGCCGCCATGGCGCCCAGGAACACGGTGGCCGCCGACGTCACGCCGCCCACCACCATGGTGTTGACGAACCAATGGGCGAAGGGCCGCGAGGGATTGTTCATGAGCTCGGTGAAGTTGCCGAAATCGATCCGGCTGAAAAGCGCGT
Source organism: Arthrobacter humicola (assembly GCF_039531445.1). NCBI lineage: Bacteria > Bacillati > Actinomycetota > Actinomycetes > Micrococcales > Micrococcaceae > Arthrobacter > Arthrobacter humicola. The sequence continues at coordinate 47,503 of NZ_BAAAQB010000005.1, forward strand.
TGGATCCCACCAGGGTGCCGGTGGAGTTGAAGGCCGCGGAGAGCACATACAGCAGTGGGAAGATCGCAAAGATGGTGACCACGATCCCCACAACGTGCCGCCAGCCCTTGTCCTTGAACCAGGCGCCGAAGGGCTTGCGGCGCCGGAGGGCTGGGAGCTCGCCGGCGAGCGCGGGTTCAGCGCCGATTTTCTCGCGTGTGTTGTCCCCTGCGGCGGCGGCCAGCGGCTGGTCCGTGATGGAGACGACGCGTTGTGCGGGCCCGTTCATGAGTTCACTTCCTCAAGTGCCTTGGTCTGCTTGAAGCTGATGGCCGATACAGTGGCCACGATGATGAAGATGATGATCGCCAGGGCGCTGGCGAGGCCGTAGTCGCGCCCGGTGCCCTGCCCGAAGGCCACTTTGTAGACAAGCGTGATCAGGATGTCCGTGGCCCCGATGTCCCGGTCCGTGTCCGCGAACCGCGGACCGCCGCCGGTGAGCATGAAGATCACGTTGAAGTTGTTGAAGTTGAAGGCGAAGGAGGAGATCAGCAGCGGCGCGATCGAGACCAGCAGGAGCGGCAGCTTGATGGAGCGGAATACCCGCCACGGGCTGGCGCCGTCCATCCGGGCCGCCTCGTCCAGTTCAGTGGGCAGGGACTGCAGGGCCCCGGTGCAGACGAGGAACATGTACGGGAAGCCGAGCCAGAGATTGACCACCAGCACGCTGATCTTGGCCAGGACCGGGTCCGTCAGCCAGCCGATCGTGGCCCCGCCCAGCAGGGTCTGGTTGAGCCAGCCGAACTGCGGGTTGAGGATGCCGGACCAGACCAGGCCGGAGAGGAACGCCGGAAACGCGTAGGGCAGGATCATGAGGATCCGGTAGACCTTCTTGCCGCGCAGGTCCTCGCGGTTGAAGGTGATCGCCAGGAACAGTCCCAGGGCGAAAGTCAGGGCCACGGACGCGACGGCGAAGGTGAAGGTCCAGAGTATGACGCCGAGCAGCGGACCGCGGAGGCTCGGATCGGTGAAGGCACGCGCGAAGTTCTCCATGCCGACGTCGATCTTCCAGCCGGTGCTCAGGGTCTCCCCGCTGTCCGTGGCGAACGCTCCCTTGCCGTTGTCCCGGTAGACGGCGCCGGTGTCCGTGTCCGTGAAGGTGCCGGCACCGGCGTCGTACTTCAAAGCCGGTTTGAACTGGTAGGCGGAGCTGCCGTCGGCGGTGCGCAGGGTGCCGTCGGCGGGGTTGGCCGAGACCGGAACGGTGATGGCCAGGATCCGCTGCTGGTTGGCGACGATCTCCTGGAAGTTCAGGGTCCTGTACCCGTCCAGGGCGTTGGCCTTCCCGGTGGAATCCGTGCCGGCGCCGGAGACCTCTTCCAACGGTTTGCCGGTGCTGCCCAGGGATATCTTGCCATCCGGGTCCGTGAACAGCAGGTAGAAGGACTCGTCCTTCGACAGCACGGCCGCCTTGTACGCCGGGGAATCGGGAACGCGCTTTTGCGCCGTGAGCTGGATGGCCGCGATCGCGTCATCCTTGGTGCTGTTGTGCCCGTCGCCGTAGTTGGTGAAGGCGATATAGCCGCTGAAAAACACCACGAAGACCTGGAACACGAGCAGGAACAGCACGCCAGGGGCAAGATACTTCGCGGGCAGTCCGCCCTTGCGCAGGTAGATCCAGTTGATCACCAGCACGACGGCAGCGGCGACGGTCAGCACACCCCAAGACTGGCTGAGGAACAGCATCATAAGCACGTAGACGGCGACGGCGTCCACGAGGCCCAGCAGCACGATCTTGGCGACCGTTCCTTTGGTGGTGTCGGGGCCGAAAGTTCGGCGGCGGGGCACTGCTTGTTTCCCTGCGGGTTTCCCGACGGGGCTGCCGGGTGCTGCGGGGGCGGAATCGTCGGCCGGGCGGAGTTCGGTGTCTGTCATGGCTGTCTAGGGTCCTCGGGAGAAAGCTGGGGGTGGTGCAGGAACGGGCCGGGCGGCATGGTGTGCCGCCCGGCCCGGTGCTGTGCGGTGTCCCGGGTCCTTGGGAGCCGGGGAACCGCGCGGGGGCTGACTGTACTAGCCCGCGATCTTGGCCTTGATGCTGGCAGCCATCTTGGCCCAGTCAGCGGCGGGATCGCCCTGGCCCTTGATGAGGGCGAGCTCGGTGGCTCCCCAGTCCGCCCAGACGGCACTCATTTCCGGGATGGCCGGCATCGGGACGCCGGCGGCGCCGATCTTGCCGAAGGCTGCCACGACGGGGTCGCTGGCGGCCTTCTCGAAGGAGGCCTTCAGGGCCGGCGGACGGCCTCCGGCCTTGTACATCGAGTCCTGCGCTGCCTCGGTGGTGAGGTAGTTGGTGACGAACTCATTCGTGGCGAGGGCGTTGGCGCTCTTGGAGCTGATAAAGAAGCCGTTGACGCCGATGAACGGCTGGGCGGGCTTGTCACCGGCGGTGGGCAGCTCGTCGACGGCGAACTTGATGCCCTTCTTCTGCACGTCCGGCACGTTCCACGGACCGGTCAGGTAGTACGGGGACTCGCCGGCCAGGAATTTCTCCTTGGCGATGTCACCGGTGATGTTGGAGTTGATGATCTTCTCACCGGCGTCGCCCCAGGCGGCCAGCTTCTTGGCGAACTCGACGCCGGCAGCGTCGCCGATCAGCAGCTGCTTGGGATCGTAGCCGCCGTCGGCAGACTTGCCGAAGACCTCTGAGCCCATGGAGGACTGCAGCGGGTAGAGGTGGTACGGGTCGCCCTGCTTCGGGTCCATGCCGACGAGGAACGGGAACTTCGCCTTGCCGTCGGCCACGGCCTTCTTGCCGTTGGCGATGACTTCATCCAGGGTCTTAGCGCTCTGGGGCACGAGGTCCGTGTTGCGCAGCAGTGCGATGTTCTCGATCGCGTACGGGACACCGTAGACGGAGCCGTTGTAGGTCATCGCCTTGATGGAGGAGTCCTGGAACGCGGACTTCTTGTCGCCCAGTTCCACGGGCGCGATCACGCCGTTCTGGACGAACTTGCCTACCCAGTCGTGCGGGCCGACGATCAGGTCCGGGCCCTTGCCGGTGGGAACCTGGGTGATGAAGTCGTCGCGGACTGCGGCGAAGTCCTTGACGACGAGCTTGACCTCGATGCCGGTGTCGGCCTGGAACTTGGCCGTAATGTCCTTCAGCGCGGGTGAGCGCTCGGCGTCGACCCACATGGTGATCGTGCTGGCGCCGGAGGCCTTCAGGTCAGGCTTGGCCGTCGCGGTGGCGGGTGCGGTGGCTGCGGCGCCGCCGCATGCGCTGAGGGCCAGCGCGGCCACTGCGGAGATCGCGCCCGCGGTGAATACGCGGCGGGTCGTCCCGTTTGTGAGGGTGTTCTGCACCTTCATTGGTGTCCCTTTCATAAAATCCTGCATCCACGCATAAGGCCCTGGAAGTCCATTCCAGAGCCCCGTGGCATCGTCGGTGATGTGGCTCACAGCTGCAAGCGCTTCCAAAGTACACGCTAAGTGCGGCTTTGAAAAGTCAGCCTACCGAGCAGTAGCGGGGCCGCGGGGTCCCGCCGCCTCACGACGCGGCAGCGCTCTGGGGGTACCGTTTGCCGCCCCTCCTGGCCTGGACGCCGGGGCTGCGGCCGGCAATAGTCCAATCGCTTGCCGAAAATACTCGGCCGAATATGACTGGAAGCGTTTTCAATTTCGGTGGTCGGGGCTTACGATTACCGCCATGTCCGTTGATTCAGTTCTCTTCTCCCCCGCCGCGCTGGCCGGCTTCCCGGCCGGCCCCCTGACGGGTCCGTTGACCCCGGTGCACGCCGCAGACCAGCTCCCCGGGTGGTGGCGGTCCGCTGTCATCTACCAGGTCTATCCGCGCTCGTTCCGGGACCTGGACGGCGACGGCATCGGTGACCTCGCCGGCATCACCGCTGAACTGCCCCGTCTCGCCGAACTCGACATCGACGCCGTCTGGCTTTCGCCGTTCTACCGGTCTCCGCAGCGTGACGCCGGCTACGACGTCAGCGACTACTGCGACGTCGACCCATTGTTTGGCACCCTGGATGATTTCGACGCCATGATGGCCGAGGCCACCCGGCTGGGGCTGCGGATGATCGTGGACCTCGTGCCCAACCACTGTTCGGACCAGCACCCGGCCTTCCAGGCAGCTCTGGCCGCTCCCGCCGGCAGCCCCGAGCGGGACATGTTCATCTTCCGGGACGGCCGCGGGACGTTTGGCGAAGAGCCGCCGAACAACTGGCAGTCCCACTTTGGCGGACCGGCCTGGACCCGGATTACGGAGCCGGACGGCGCCCCGGGCCAGTGGTACCTGCACCTCTTCGATTCCTCCCAGCCGGACTTCAACTGGGACAACCGCGCGGTCCACGATGAATTCGAGCGAGTCCTGCGCTTTTGGCTGGACCGCGGGGTTTCCGGGTTCCGGGTGGACGTGGCGCACGCCCTGGTCAAGGCCCCGGGCCTGCCCGAGTGGGGCGGCCGCGCCGACGGCAACAGCTGCGACGGCTTTCCCGGCCACGACGCTCCGATGTTCGGCCAGCCGGCCCTGCATGACATCTACCGCCAGTGGCGGCGGATTCTGGCAGAGTACGGCCCCGACCGGATCCTCTGCGCCGAGGCCAATGTGGACCCGCTCCCCCGCCTGGCCGATTGGGTCCGTCCGGACGAAATGCACCAGGCCTTCAACTTCCCGTACCTTCACGCGGGCCTCGACGTGCACCGCATGCGCCACGTCATCACCGAGTCCCTGACGGCGCTGGACGCCGTCGCGGCTCCCAGCACATGGGTGCTCTCCAACCACGACGTCGTCCGACATGCCACGCGCTTCGGATACAGCGGACAGGCGCCGCGTGACGGTGACGGAATCGGCACCTCGGACCCGCAGCCCGACGAGGAGCTGGGCCGGTCCCGAGCGGCCGCCGCGTCCATGTTCATGCTGGGGCTGCCCGGCGGGGCCTACCTCTACCAGGGTGAGGAGCTCGGCCTCCCGGACGGAATCGACATCCCGGACGCCCGGCGCCAGGACCCCACCTTCGCCCGCACCGGCGGCGCGCGGCTGGGCCGCGACGGTTGCCGTGTCCCGCTGCCCTGGCGGGGAGGGGAACTCCACGCAGGATTCGGCGACGGGCAGGATCCCTGGTTGCCGCAGCCGGAGAGCTTCGCGGGCCTGGCGCGCGATGTGCAGGCTGCTTCGCCGTCGTCGCACTTGAACCTGTACAAGCGCATGCTGGATTTGCGCCGCGGGTTGGACATGGGCCGCGGCTCCCTGTCCTGGTACGAGGACCTTTGCACGAACACGAGCCTGGCCTTCCTCAACGGGACCACGTTGGTGCTCCTGAACACCGGCTCCGAACCGCTGGAGATGCCTGCCGGACGGGTTCTGCTACGCAGTTCAACGCCCCCGGGCGCAGGCTACGCAGCCGGGGACATGTCCAGTGCCGGGGATCAGTTAAGCTCAGGTGAAACTGTTTGGCTGGAAATCTACATCGAGGACACGGAGGGGTAGGAATGCCCGGCATCAAGGACGTCGCAGAACGGTCCGGCCTCTCCATCGCCACCGTTTCGCGCGCCTTGAGCGGCAAGGGCAACGTCTCCGCCCGCAGCCGGGAGCGCGCCCGGGCCGCCGCCGCCGAGCTCGGCTTCGTCCTCTCCTACCACGCTTCCAGCCTGGCCTCCGGGCGTAACCACAATGTCGGCGTCGTGGTGCCTTCGGTCCACCGGTGGTTCTTTTCCTCGGTGGTCGAAGGCGTCTCGGCGACCCTGCTGGACGCCGGCTACGATCTCACGCTGTACAACGTGAGCGAGGGGCAGGAGCGCCGGCACAGCGTACTGAACGACTTCCTGCTGCGCAAACGCGTGGACGCCGTGATCGCGGTATCCCTGGAGCTCTCCGAGGCGGAAATTGACCAGCTGCTGGCCATCCACCGCCCGATCGTGGGGATCGGCGGCCCCCTCCCCGGAGCCTCGACGATCCGCATCAATGACTCCGGCATCGCGGAGGCTGCGGCGCGGCACCTGATCCAGCTCGGCCACAGCAGGATCGCCCACATGACCGGCGACGCGGCCTATGAGCAGGACTTCCGCCTACCGGGGACCCGCCAGGCAGGGTTTAAGAAAGCAATGCGGGATGCTGGACTGGCCGTCCGGCCGGAGTGGCAGGTCTCTGCCGATTTCACGATCCAGGGAGCCTATGCCAGCGCCCGGCAGTTGCTAGGCAGCTCGGCGGAACGTCCCACGGCTGTCTTTGCCGCCTCCGATGAGATGGCGATCGGCACCATTCTCGCGGCCCGGGATTTCGGCCTGAGCGTGCCACACGACCTCTCGGTCATCGGCATCGACGGCCATGAGCTGGGCGAGGTCTTCGGGCTGACCACGATCGATCAGGACGCGCGGGGCCAGGGCGCGCTGGCCGTGCGGCGCCTGCTGGCAGGGCTCGACGGCGGCGAGGACGCGGGGGCCGCAGACACCGAATACCCCACTCGCTTTGTGATCCGGTCCAGCACTGCTGTTCCCCCCGTTGACCAGGGGCCCTTGCGCAACTAGGCATCGGGCTGCGCAGCCGCGTCAGAGGGTGCGGTCGCCCAGGAGTGCGTCTACGGCTCGCTCAGGCGTCCGGGCTGCCGGCACCGGCGCCGCCCATGAACCGGACGAATCGGTCCAGGACACCGGGCCAGCCGGCCGCATAGTCGGCCCGGGCTGCCGCGGGATCCTCGGCGCCTTCCCAGCCGCTGTGCACCAGACGCAGCTCCGTCCCGTCACCGACCGCCTTGAACGCCACCCGGAGCTCAGTGGACCACATGGCCGTGGTTCCGGGGTGCCAGCTGGCGTGGAAGGACAGCGGAGGCTGCCAGTCATCAATCGAGCCCCAGACGGCTGTCCTGCCATCATCCGAGGTCTCCAGGATGAGGCTCTCCTCGAACTCCACGTAGGAGCCGAGGCCATAGACGCTGTGGTCCTCCATCGGCCACCAGAGGTGCGTGTGTTCGGTGAAGCCCATGAACGCCCGTGCGACAGCGCCAGGGACCACAACACTGACGACGACGGGATCAAGTTCGTCGGCCGGCTCAGGTTCCGGCGCGCTCGACGGAGCATGGCTGAAGAGGTTATCCATGGGCAACCACTCTACCCGCGTGACGCTCCCGCACGTTTCGCACTGATCGGTCCGACGCTCCCGCACGTCTGACAGGGATCGCTGCGGTGCTGCCGCACGTCCCGGGGGTGTGCCGGTGGTGGGGGTGGGTCGCGGGGTGTGTGATGTCTCAGGTGATGGGTTTTGTTGGTTAAATGCGGGAGGACCCCCAACCTG